>NZ_JBIAPU010000021.1:0-180437 GCF_042888465.1 Streptomyces sp. NPDC002888
CGGCGGCCCCCGCCCGCCCCCCCCCGCCCCCCGCCCCCCCCCCGCGCCCGCCCCCCCGCCCCCCCCCGGCCCCCCCCCCCCGCGCCCCCCCCGCCCCCCCCCCCCCCCCCCCCCCCCCCCCCCACGTCCGCACACACGACTGGAGCCACATGCGCGCACGGCACACTCTCGCCGTCGTCCTCACCCTCGCGGCCCTGACCGCCGGCTGCACGGAGCAGACGCGCGAGCCGAAGGAGGCGCAGGACGGGGGCACCCCGTCCGTGTCGCAGCCCTCCACCTGGGAGGGGAAGGCGGACGAGGAAGACGCGATGGAGCGCGCCACGCGCGCGCTGAACGCCGTCGAACCCGAGGGGGCCTCCCGAGAGGACTCGGGCATGGCCGCTCTGGCGCAAGGGCTGGACAGGACGTTCAAGGCGAAGGGCGACAGGCCCTACACCTTCGACATCGCCTGTCAGGCCGCGGCGCCGCACACCCTCGCGCTCACCCTCACGCGGGGTGACGCGGAGAGCGAGTGGGACGTGGAGTGCGGCGACCGTGAGGCCGACCAGTTCAACATCCCCGCCGGTGCCCCCTTCACCGCCACGATCGCACCGGCGAAGCGGGACACCGACGGTCTCGTCCTCTGGCGACTCAACACCGTCGCCCCCGAGGACGTGCAGGACTGCGAGGACGACATCACGGAGTGCGGGGGCTGAGGGCCGGGCGGTGGTCCGGCGCGGGATCGTCGGCAATACCTGTGACGCGGATCACCTGGCCGCATCGGGAACTTTCCTTCCCGGCGTTCCGACTTCCTGAGCGAACCGCAGCTGTTCTCCCGGGCCGCTGTCGAGCGACCCGGGGTCTGGCCCCGTACCCCTCAGGAGTCCGAAGTGTCCCGCACCAACCTGGCGCACGCGGCAAGCCGCCTCGGCGTCCTCACGGCGGTCGCGCTCGCCGCCGCCGTCGCGACCGCCGGACCGGCCTCCGCCCATACGGAGGTCGAGGCCGAAGGCGCCCGCGCCCTCGCCCAGAACGTCGCGCTGACCTTCACCGCCGAGTCGGAGTCCGCTTCCGCCGGCATCACGAAGCTGGAGGTGATCCTGCCCGAGGGCATCACCCCGGGCGACATCACCTACAAGGAGGGCCCCAAGGGGTGGAAGCTCGCCCCCACCGACCGGGGCTACACCGTCTCGGGGGCGAAGCTCGCCGTGGGGGAGGACGCCGAGTACGTCGTCACCGTACGGCAGTTGCCCGACGCCAAGTCACTGGTCTTCAAGACCCTCCAGAGCTACAGCGACGGAGAGGTCGACCGCTGGATCGAACTGGACGACAGCGGCGGCGACGACGACGGCCACGGCCACCCCGCCCCGCGCCTCGCGCTGAAGGCCGCCGCCCCCGGGGCCAAGGTGGTCAGTCCCACCCCCACCGCCACGGCCTCCGCCGAGCCGACGCCGACGCCGACGCCGACGGGCGAGTCACCGACCCCGGAGACCTCGGCGAAGGCGGCGGACAGCACCGAGGACGACGACGGCATGTCCCCCGCCGTCCCCGTCGGTATCGCCGTCGGCGTACTCGCCCTGGGCGGCCTGGCCTGGTGGCTCAGGAGCCGCCGGTCCCCGAGCGGCTCCTGATGGCTGGTGGGGCGGGCGTCACCGGGGCCTGCCCCACCTCGGTCAGAGTGCGCTCTGCGCGGGATCGGCGCGGATCGCGGCGATGTCGAACTGGAGGCGCACCTTCTCACTCACCATGGCGCCGCCCTCGGCCAGCCGGGCGTTGTACGTCAGGCCCCACTCGGAACGGTTGATGGTGGTGGTGCCGTCGAAGCCGACCCGTTCGTAGCCGAACGGGTCGGTGACCTGTCCTATGTAGGTGAGCTCCAGGACGACGGGACGGGTCCGGTCCTTGATGGTGAGGTCGCCCGTCATGCGGTACACCTCGGGGCTCGCGAGCTGCACCGCGGTACTGCTGAACCGCATCCGCGGATAGGACGCGGCGTCCAGGAAGTCACGGTGGACCAGATGGGCGTCGCGTTGTTCCACACCGGTGTCGACGCTGGCGGTGGACAGCACGATCTCGGCCCGCGAGCGCGCGGGGTCGAGGCCGTCGAAGTGGAGACGGCTCTCGTATTCCGTGAAAGCCCCACGCACGGTCGTCACCATGGCATGCCGGACGGAGAAGCCGATCCGGCTGTGGGCGGGGTCGATCATCCATGCTCCGGACAGCGCGGCAAGGGAGGGGTCGGGCCGGCCGGATGAGGCGAACGCCGAGGGATCGGCGGGGTGTTGTGGAGCGGCGGGGGGTGCCGAGCGGCGCAGGGACGCAGCGCGGGTGAACAAGTTCATGATTCACGTAATTACTGCATGACCGATATTGCTGCAAGGTTGCTTGAAGCGTCACGGAGGGCCGAATCGGCATTCAGAGGCTTATACGCCGTCAATTCGCGGCCGACGACTACACGATCCGCACATGCTCGCCATGGAATCCCCCACGGGCCATTCCACCGCGATGCCCCAGCGAGTTCGAATACGTCTGAGCAGGCGCGGGCGTTCACCCGTATCTCCTGTCGTACACCTGGCCGCCGACGCGGGCAGGAACGCCCGGATACGGAGAGGCACGTGTTCAAGCAACTGGCGCGCGGCGTCGCCCTGACAGCGAGTCTGGCCCTTCTTCCCCTGGCCACGGCCTGCAGCGGAAGCAATGACGACGCGTCGGCGGACAGTGAGCCGACGGAGGTGTCCGCCGCCCCCGCGGCCGGTGTGGTGGCCCCGGCGAAGGTGGAGGTGATCGCCGGACTCATCGGCTGCACGGCCAAGATCCGCATCGATGCGGACGAGTTGCGGGAGGGCGTGTGCCACGCGAAGAAGGCCGACTACATCATCACGACCTTCCCCGAGGAGAAGTACAAGGACACCTGGCTGGACAGCGCCAGCATCTACGGGGGCACCTATCTCGTCGGCACGCGCTGGGTCGTCGCCGCGAAACCGGAGCAGCTGGGCGGGCTCCGGTCCAAGCTCGGCGGGACCGTTCAGCAACTGGGAGGCGTGAACCCGGCGCCGAGCGCGTCGTGACGGCCACCGCCTGCCGTGCGGACGGGCATTCCGCCCGCACGGCGTGCTCTTTGCCTACTTGATGTAGACGAGGCCGTCGGTGGTGATGGTCGGGCGGCCACTCGTGCCGACCACGACGATCTTGACGGTGTGCTTGGCGCTGCCGGACCAGGTCCTGGTCCAGATCGCCTGCCGGTACAGGGTCGTGGCGGACTTCAGGTCGACCGTGCTGACCTTGACGCCGTCGACGTACACGTACGCCTGCCCTGAGGTGGAGGCCCGGGAGACCACCCAGGCCGCGGAGCGACCGGTGAACGTCCAGGTGAGAGCGGCGCCCTTCGAACCGCTGGAGTAGGACGCGCCGCCGAGGTAGCTGGACGAGGAACGGCTGCTCCAGCTGCCCGCCTTGGTCGCCGAGGTCTCCTGAAGGATCACCGGCGTGTAGGAGGGGGAGGACGTGCGGTAGTTGCCCGCGTAGTCGTAGGCCCGCATCGACCAGGTCGTGGCGGTGCCGGACTTGGCGGTGCGGCTGGAGCTGGTGGTGGTCGGGCCGAAGGTGGCGGTGGTGGGCGCCAGCAGCCGCACGTCGCTCAGGGCCTTGTCGTCGGTGGCCTTCCAGCCGAGCGTGACCGGGACGGCGCTGGTGTTGACGGTGCCGGTGCGCAGGGAGAGTATCGGCGCCGTGGTGAAGGTGGGTGCGGTCGTCTCCGCCACGACGTTCAGCGCGGCCGTGGTCGTCGTCCTGCCGGACTGGTGCACGGCCCGTACGGCGACGGTGTGGCCGCCCAGCGCCAGGGTCGTGCCGACGGAGGTGGCCGTGCCGGAGGCGGTGGCGACGGTCTTGCCGTCGACCAGCAGCTGGAAGCCGGAGATGAGCGAGGCCGGCGTCGTGGTCGTCCAGTGGAGCGTGACGGCGCCCTTGGTGTAGTACGTCGAGCCGGAGAGGGCCGCGCCGGCGACCGAGGTGACCTTCAGGCCCTGCACAGGCCCGGCCGCCCAGGCGCGGATGGTCGGCAGCTGGGCGTAGAGGGAGCTGCCGGGGCACTCGGTGTTGAAGCCGTCACGGTGTCCGGAGATCCGCTGGAAGGTGTACTTGCCGCCCGCGGTGAAAGCGGTGCCGAAGTAGTTCGTCTGTGTGGCGCCCGCGGTGAGCTGGACCGTCCCGGCGGGGTCGCCGCCGTACTGGCCGAGCTTCCAGGCCGCGATGCGGGCGACGGAGGCCAGGGCGGCGTTGGAGGCACCGGTGGAGGTGTAGTCACCGAGTACCGCGATGCCCGTCGACTCGCGGTTCCAGCCGTAGGTGTGGGCGCCGAGCACCGGCAGGTCGACGCCGCCCTTGCGGCCCTCGAAGATGGTGCCGCACTTGTCGACCAGGAAGTTGTAGCCGATGTCGTTCCAGCCGTTGACCTGCACGTGGTACGCGTAGATGCCCCGCACGATCGACGCGGAGGTGGCGCAGGATTCGTCGTTGCTTCCGTCGGTGTGGTGGACGAACACGGCCTTGACGTCCGCGTTGTACTCCGACGGGTCGGGGCTCAGTGACTCGTCGGCGCCCCAGCCCGCGCGCGAGGTGATCGGCGGTTCGGGCACGGTGGACGGCGGTGCGGTCGGCGTGGTGGGTGAGGGGCTCGCGGACGTGCTCGTCGAGGGGGACGCGGAGGCCGAGTCGGTGGGGGTGGCCGTCGGTGAGATGTCGCTCGGGGTGGGGGAGGCGGAGGAGGTGGTCTCGGCGTCGGTCGCGGTGGCCGTGGGGCTGTCCGTCGGGGTGGCGGTGCCGTTGTCCGTCGGCGTGGCCGTGGTGCCGTCGGTCGGACCGGCGGAGTCGGAGGGTGCGGCGGTCGTGGTGCCGGGGCTCTCGTCGGCGACGTACGCGGCCGGCTCGGTGCCGTCGGCGCCCGCCTCGGCCTCGGCGTCGGTCACCACGCCCGGGTCGACGAGATTGACCTCCAGGCCCTTCGGCAACGGACCGGCGGTGCCGTTCTTGCGGACGACCTGCACCTGGACGCCGTCGGAGGAGCCGACCCACAGCGGCTCGGACGCGCCGCGCACACCGGGGCCCGGGTCGTCCAGCGGGTCGACGTCCAGCTCCAGGTCCTGCCAGGCGCTCCAGTCGCCGGTCGCACGGCTGCGGGTGCGCACCTGCGCCGTACCGTCCAGCTTCTTGGTGGCGCCCGTCCAGGAGACGCCGAGCAGCGAGAACTGCTCGGTGTCCGTACGTGGCAGTTCCCGCCTGTCGCCCCCGGTGCCCTTCAGCGCGACGGCGTGGACCTTCACCGGCCGCTTGGCCCGGCCTCCGGCACCCGGGTCGCCCGAGGGGGAGGCCACGGCGTACGTCACCACACCCCCGCCGCCCAGGATCACCGCGCCGAGCGTGAACCACGCCCGTCGCTTCAGGCCCAGCGGTCTGTACGCGCGCGACGCACGACGACTCACGACGAATCCACCCCCACAGAAGGCCGGCCAGTCCGATCAGTCCGACCAGGCCGACAGACGAATGCACAGGAGGCACACCCGTTACAAGATGGCCCGAGCTGTCCAGCGCACTCCGACCGACGAACATCACGGGGAAGGGCTTGCTGTGACTCAGGTCACTGCATAAGCGCCGCCGAGGTGCGGCCGAGCTGCTGCTCGGGGAGGGGGTGACGAAGAAGGTGGGGCTTACGCGTCCGGTGTCGTCACGCGCGGCTGAAGCCCGTGATGTCCCCGCAGCGCCTGCGCCGCCTGGAGCAGCATCTGTTCGGCCACCTCACGCACTTCTGACACGACGTCGCCTTGCTCGCGCACCAGACTGTCGTAGATGGGCAGACGGTCGATTCCGCTCGTCTGGGGTGTCATGGGGCTGATCCTTCGTTGTGAGTCCGCGACATGAGGCGCCGCCACGTTACACGCCCCCAGAACGTCCGGGATTTCGGGCACATATGGAATATCCAGCAAACCTGCACACCGTTCACGGGCAGGGCGCGCGGAACTCGAACAGTGTTCATGACGGGGCGATTTGGAAGGCGGCGACAACAGCCGGGCGTGCAATGGCGTGGCGGGCCGTGTGAAGGAGTCGGTGTGTTCGGTCATCGCGCTGTCACACCGGTGAAGTCGGCCTTTGCGATACATGCCGGTCCAGCGCCGGGCGGCTGGCCGTCCCTTCGTCAGCATGCTTTGATCCAGCGCGTGGCTCACGTCGCCGGGACGATTCCCGTGCGGGAATCTGGCGAACTCTGCCATTCAGAAGTGCTTATCCGAAGGGAACCGCTCGCCATGAACTTTGCCCCTCAGGTCGAGACAGCCGAGATGTCCGACGCCGCCCTTGACGCCGTCTCCGGCGGCCTTGTTGCCGGTGGCGCCGGTGGCCTGAACCTCGAGACGCCGCTCGGCGACGTCTGCGCCGACCTCCTGGCGGTCGGCTCGACCGACGGGCTCGTGGCGGGCGGCAGCATCCACGCTGCCGCCGGCTGACGACGGCCTGCTTCTGCCCCACGGGCCCCGGATCGTGTGATCCGGGGCCCGTCGGTTTGATCGCCACGTCTGAAAACTGCTGCAGCTTGGCGCATGTTGGTCACTTGACCAGCTGCTTTTGCCTGTCCTTTACTCGTACTTGGGTCTTGGCCCAGGTCATCGCCCGATCGCCGGGCCGTCTCGCGCGCGCCCCCGCTCGAGGCGGCCCGGTCGTGTCCCGGCACTCACGGTTCGGCCGACGCCGCGCGAGCCGGTTCGGCCGGGGGGCGTCGGAACGCCCGGTCGAGCCTCGGCTCCACCGCGAAGCGGAGGGCTCGCCGGACCGGCGGTGTGCACAGTGCGGTCACGACTGCGGCCGCGACGAGCGTCACGGTGATCTCGCCGAGCGGGCCGTGGATCCAGGCGGGCCCGTACCAGTGCCAGCGGTTGGCGCTGACGGCGACGAAGCCGTGCAGCAGGTACCCGTAGAGCGTGCCGGCCCCCAGCACGGTGAACCACGTGTGGCGCCCGGGCACCCAGGCCAGGAAGCAGGCCACCAGAGTCAGGGAGAAGCCGAAGACGGCCAGCGTCATCATGGGCCCGTACCAGGCGGGCGCGCCCAGCTCCACGGCACTGTCGCGGTGGAAGAACCAGGCGTAGTCGAACCGCGGGACCGCCCAGTACGCCGCGGCGAGCGCACAAGCGAAGACCGGTACGGCCAGGACGCGCACCTCACGGCGGCGTACCAGCCGGAAGTGCTCCGGCCGCAGGCACAGGCCCAGGATGAAGTAGGGCAGGAACTGCAGCGTCCGCCGCAGGTCGAGGTCGCCGCCGATGGACGGCGACAGCGTCGCCAGCATCGCGATGCCGAGGGCGAACGGCAGCGGCCACCGCAGGCTCTGCCAGAGCGGGGTGGTCAGCCGCCAGATGAACAGCGCCGCCAGGAACCACGTCAGGTACAGGGGATCCAGCAGACTGACCTGGCGGTCCGGTACGTGCTCGGCCCACCGGGTGTAGAGGGAGTACGCCGTCTCGAACACGACGTACGGGACGACGACCCCGGTGACCAGACGCATGATCTTCCGCGGGCTCGCGTCGAAGCCGCGCGAGAAGTAGCCGGAGATGACGATGAACGCCGGCATGTGGAAGGCGTAGACGACGGTGTAGAGCGCGGTGACGCTGCGGCTGCCGGAACGCAGTGGCTCCCAGGCGTGCCCCATGGCCACCAGCACGATGGCCAGGTACTTGGCGTTGTCGAAGAACGCGTCACGCTGCTTGGGCCGCCCGGGCCCGGTGGTTGTTCTGCGCGTCGCCGCGTCGTCGACCGATAAATGTCCGGCGGGAGTCGCTGCTGGGGTGAGGCTGTCCGGCATCCCGGCCGCCTCACCACTTGCGGCGGACGTAAACACCACCGGGAGAGGGCGTTGCACAGCTCACAGACGCGGGGTGATGTCAGGGGTCCTCGCGACGGACCGCGCCTTGCCTGGGCCGGGCGGCCGGGGCACGCTGGTCGTATGGCTGGGCACGACGGGCCTACGCTGATCACCTCCGTGCAGCGGGCGTTCCGGCTGCTGGAGGCGGTGGGCGCGCACGAGAACGGCGCGCCGGCGAAACAGCTGGCGCGGGAGACGGGGCTGCCCCTGGCCACCGCGTACCACCTGCTGCGGACGCTGGTCCACGACGGATACGTGCGGAAGCTGGCCGACGGCGGGTTCGTCCTGGGGGACAAGATCCAGGCGCTGCACACCACGGGCCGTGGGCAGGCGCTGCTCAGCCGGGTCCGGCCCACGCTCGCCGCGCTGCGGGACGAGCTCGCCACCGCCGCCTACCTCACGTTCTACGAGGACGGCGAGATCCGGGTCGCCGAGATCGTCGACGGTCCCCGGGCGCCCCGCGTCGACCTGTGGGTGGGATTCGAGGATGCCGGGCACGCCACCGCGCTGGGCAAGTCCGTGCTGCGCGAGCTGGACGACGAGGCCCGCAAGGACTACCTCTCCCGGCACCAGCTCGCCGATCTCACTCCTCGGACGATCACCAGCCAACCGGAACTGATCCGGCGGCTCGACACCTCACCCGTGGCCCCGGCCGTCACGGACCTGGAGGAGTACTCCCTCGGTACGGTCTGCGTCGCCGTGCCCGTCTACAGCGGGGACACGCTCGGCTCGCTCGGTGTCTCGCTCCCGGCGGACCGGCTGGCCCGGCTGGAGGAGATCCGGGGGCGGCTGCTGCCGACCGCGAGCCGTGTGACCCGGGGCCTGTCGCTCACTATCTGAAATCCCGCTCCTTGTGACGACCCCGGCTGAACCCGTTTCCTGGGTGAAACGGACATTCCGGGTGAGTGCCCCCTACCGGTGAGGACAGCGGACGAGACATGAGTCAGGCCCGAGACCATGGTGGCGGCCCCTGGCCGATGCGACTGTTCCGTAATCGAGTGGCCCGTCCCGTGGCGTCGGCCCGCAGGCGCGCCGTCGCCCCGCTGTCCGTCGGCATGCCCGTCCTGCCCGTGTTGCCCGTACTGATCGTCTCCGTCGTCGTGCTGGTCGACCTCGTCGGCGGAGCGGGGCTGATCTGGCTGCCGCTGCTCGCGGCCGGCCCCGCGCTGGCCGCCACCACCAACGGGCCCCGCGGTGTCCTCTGCGTCGGTCTCCTCGCCTCGCTGCTGGGCGCGGCCCTCGGCATCCGGGACGGGGCTCCGGGCCGCGAGCTGGTGGCCGTCCTGTCCGCCCTGGTGGCCGTCACCCTGGCCAGTGGCCTGGCCGGCATGTTGCGCCGGCGCCGGGAACGCGTCCTCGCCGCCGTCCGCTCGGTCGCGGAGACCGCCCAGCACGCCCTGCTCAAGCCCGTGCCCGCGACCGTCGGACCGTTCCAGGTGGCCGTCCGCTACAGCGCCGCGGCGGCCGAGGCCCGGATCGGCGGGGATCTCTACGCGCTGATACCCACCCCGTACGGGGTGCGGCTGATCGTCGGCGATGTGCGCGGCAAGGGCCTGCCGGCCGTCGGGACCGCCGCGCTCGTGCTCGGTGTCTTCCGCGAGGCCGCCTACGACGAGCCCGACCTGCTCGCCGTCGTCGACCGCATCGAGCGGAGCCTGGCGCGCAACCTCGGGGGCGACGACTTCGTGACCGCCGTGGTCGCCGGGTATCCCCGCGACGGGCAGCTGGAGGTGGTCAACTGCGGCCACGCGCCTCCGCTGCTGGTCCGCGCGACCGGCACGGTCGAGGGGGTCGAGCCCACGCATCCGGCACCTCCCCTCGGGCTGCGCGCCCTCACGGACCAGACCCCCAGCCTCCAGGTGCTGCCCTTCGCCGACGGCGACCAGCTGCTGCTCTACACCGACGGGGTCATCGAGGCCCGCGACCGCGACCGCGCGTTCTATCCGCTCGTGGAAGGGCTGGCCCGCCATGTGTCCGACGAGCCGGCGCGCACCCTCACCGGTCTCCACGACGAGTTGCTGGCGCACGTGGGCGGGCGACTGCACGACGACGCGGCGCTGCTGCTGATCCGCAAGCCGACCGTCGCTGTGACCTCTGAGACTCAAGTCGCCTATGTTGCTTGAGCTTTCAATGTTGCAGACTGGCCCCATGACACGCATGAGGAAGCTCGCCGCCGCGTTAGCTGCGGCGGCCACGCTGCTTGCGATACCCCCCACCGCCTCTGCCGCCCCCGCCCCGCAGGGAACCTCGCACGGAGCCCCGCACGGAGCCTTCGTCCGGGAGAACTTCGACCGCCTGCCCCTCGGGCCCGTCACCGCGGGGCGCGGCTGGACCACCGACACCTCCAACGGTTCGCTGACCGTCGAACGCAGCACCACAGGCCACGGCCGCGAGCTGCGCCTGCACACGGAAGGCAACGGCCGCGCCTTCCTCGTCCTCTCCGACCTCGCCCCCGCCGGCAACAGTTTCTGGGCCCGGCTGCGGCTGCGCGTGGACCGGTTCCCCAAGGCCCCCGACTGGGCGCACTGGACCATCGCGGAGGCCTCCGGCTCCGGCACCCCCACGCTGGTACGTCCGCTGGGCGGCCAGTACGCTCCCACCGACCGGGGCAACTTCTGGGGCGTCGGCTCCGACCTGGGCCCCACGGGCGACTGGACCGCATGGAAGACCTCCGCCCCCGCCACGGCCGGGACATGGAGTTGCGTCGAGTTCCACCTCGACGCCACCGACAACCGCGTCACCGTCTATCTGAACGGCGCGGAGCAGTCCGACCTGACGGTCTCCACGAAGCAACACGGCGGCACGGCCGACGACTTCGTCTTCCCGCGCTTCGACAGGCTCAAGCTGGGATGGCAGCTGTACCAGGCCGACCCCACCCCCTCCTCGTACGACGTCCGCATGGACGACGTGGCGCTGAGCGGCAAGCGCGTGGGCGGGTGCGCCTCATGACGGGAGGGCCGTCCCGCAGAGCGGTGCTCGGCGGGATCGTCGGCGGGCTCGCCCTGACGTCCGCCGTGACCGGTCCGGCTTCCGGCGCCGGGCGACGGGACCCGGGGGCGGACCGCGAGCCGTACGTCCCGTTGGCCGTGGGCGCCGGGGGCGGCCCGGCCGGGACGGACCGGGTGCACGTGCTCAAGGTCGGCCCCGACACGGCGCACACGGTCCTGGTGCTGGTGCCCGGCATGTTCGGCGCCGCGAACGACTTCCGGCTGCTCGCCCGGGACCTCGTCCGGGCCGTGCCCGGAGTGCAGGTGTGGGCGTTCGACCGGCGCGAGGAGAACCTGGCCGACCGCGCCGGATTCACCACCGCCGACCCGGCCGCGTACTACCTCGACGGCCACTACCGCTCGCACGACCCCGCCGACTCCGCCTTCGCCGCGCGCTGGGGCCTCGCCCGCACCGTGGCGGACCTGCGCACGGTCGTGGACGCAGCCTCCCGCGGCGGCCGGCGCCGGGTGGTGCTCGGCGGCCACTCCTGGGGCGCCACCACCACGATGGCGTACGCCGCCTGGGACTTCGACGGCCACCCCGGACACCGGGACCTCGCGGGCCTCGTACTCGTCGACGGTGGCGTACGCGGGGCGTTCGACGGGACGGGGCAGCCGATACACAACGCACCGGAGGAGGTGCGGGAGCGGCTGGCGGCCATCGACGGGGGAGCGGTCTTCGACCTGACCCTCAGCGCCGTCGGGCTGGGCTCCCGGGCGGAGAGCACCCAGATCTGGTACCAACTCGCGGGCTGGTACGCGCACACCGACCCGCAGGGGCGCTCGGTCCTGCAGCCCCGCATGCCCGACGCGCTGCGACCGCCCGTCCCCGTCACCAACGCCGGACTGCTGGGCACCCTGGTGGACACCGGGTTCGGCTGGCCGAACGACATCAGCGTGCACTCGGGACACCTCGCCGACAGCGGTGACGTACGCGGGTGGATCGACACCGGCATCACACCCGTCAGCCGCGTCGCGACGGCGTACGCGGGCCCGGAACCGACCGTCTGGGAGTGGTACTGGCCGGCCCGGCTGTCGGTGGACCTCGACGTCACCGACCCCTACGCGGACACCGGCCTGGCCCGCTCGCTCGGTCTGCGGCTGTTCCACACCGCGGACCTGGACACCCCGCTCTACGCCTTCCAGACGAGCTACGCCAAGGGGACGATCGTGTCGGCGGCACGTGAGGTCGTCGCCAACTCCCGTATCCCGTACGGGACGTACGAGACGGACAACGGCATGAACCACCTCGACCCGCTGTTCGCCGCCCCGGCGCACAACACCCTGACCCGCACCCTCGCACCGTTCCTCGCAGGACTGAGGTAGGGCGACGCGCATCAGCGGGGCATCCCACAGGATGCCCCGCTGATGACGGGGTCGGCTACTCCCCCGACGGGGCGGGCAGCGTGACGCCCAGGGCCACCGGCGTACCGAAGTTCGGCGTGCCGTCGGCGTTCCAGGTGAACTTCTGCGCTCGGGTGGAACGGTTCATGTCACAGCCGCCGCTCGCGGAGTTGTTGGCGTGGTAGACCATCCAGTCCTCGGTGCCGTCGGGCGACTTGAAGAAGCCGTTGTGGCCGGGCCCGTACACACCGTTGGCGTTGGACCGCTGGAAGACCGGGTTCGGCGACTTGACCCACGAGGAGGAGTTGAGCGGGTCACCGCCGTTGTAGGTGAGCATGCCCAGCTTGTAGTCGGGCGTGGAGCAGTGGCTCGCGGAGTAGACGATGAACGTCTTGCCGTTCCGCTGAAGCACCTCGGCGCCCTCGTTGACCGCGCCGCCGACCGTCTCCCAACTGTAGGTCGGGGTGGACAGCACCCGCCGGGTGCCGCCGGCGGTCCACGGGTTGGACAGCGGCCGGATGAACATCGGCTGCGAGCCGTTGTAGAAGGTGCCGAGCAGGTAGAGCTGGCCGTTGAGCTGGAGGATGCCCGGGTCCAGCTCCCAGGTGTTGTCCTGGGTCGGGTCGAGCAGGTCGGCCTTGAAGGTGTAGGGCCCCATCGGGTCGAGGCCCGCGCTCTCGAGTACGTGGATGCGCTGGGTACCCAGGTCGTACGGCTCCCGCCCGGCCGTGTAGTAGAAGTACCACCGCTTCCCGTTCGGGCCGTCGAGCAGGTGGAACTCCGGGGCCCACATCGTGCCGGCCCCGTTGGGCCGGGTCAGGTTGAAGACCACCTGTTCGTTGGCCGTGGCGAGCCCCGCCAGGGTGGGGGACTTGCGCATGGTGACCGTCGAGTTCCACGTCGTGGTGGCGAGGTAGTAGTACCCGTTGTAGTACGTCAGCCAGGGGTCGGGCCCGCGCTGGGCGAGCGGGTTGGTGAAGGTCTTCGTGCCCGTACCGCCGCCCGTGAAGCCGGGCAGCCGCCACACCCTGCCGTTCGCGGAAGCGCACGGCAGCTGCACCAGGTTGGTGTTGGAGGCCGACGAACCGCCGCTGGGGGTGATGCACTTGCCGGAGCTGACGGAGACCAGGTTGAAGGTCTTGTCGGTGCCGCTCACCGACACCGGCGTGAGCCGCCACTGCTGGTTCGTTTCGCCGTGGCAGGGCCACTGGATGATCGCCGCGTTGTCCGCGGTGGACGCGCCGTAGACGTCGACGCACTGACCGGACTGGGTGGTGATCGTGTAGGTGTCGCTCGTCCCCGAGACGGGAGTGAAGCCGAGGTTCTGGTTCGCTCCGGAACCGCACGTGAACGCGCGCAGCTGCGTTCCGTTCGTCGACGAACTGTTCGGCAGGTCGAGGCAGTTGCCGCCGTTCTGGTTCACCCCGGTCGAGGTGAACGTGACGGCTGCGGCAGCGGGTGGAGGCGCGACCAGGAAGGCGACCACCATGGTGAGTACGCCTATGAGCGCGGACAGACATCTGGAACGGGTCACGGGCCGTACACCTTTGCTTCCAGGAGGCCGACGGAGTTGGTGCCGTTACTGGTGAGCTGTACACGTAGTCGCGTGGTGTTCGTCGCGGTGAACGTGACGGTGTTGTACTGGTTCTTGGCCAGGGGGTAGCCGCTCGCACCAGGAACGTCGACGTAGGCACTGCCGTTCCAGTACTGGATCTTCCACGAGGCGGGCATGTCGATGCCCTGGTCGTCGTCGAAGAAGTACACCTCGGCCTTGTCGACGGTCTTCGCCGACGGCCAGGTCAGCTCGGCCCACTGCTGCCCGGACTCCGGCCAGGTGCCCCAGCGAGGGTTCACGGTGTCGTTCGAAGAGGGCGGGTCGATCCCGTCGTTGACCGCGGTGACGCTCTCCCAGGAGGAGGTGTACGACGCGGACGCCGTCGCGGACGTCGCCAGGTTGGACGGTGGCTGGACGCCACCGCGGTTGAAGACCTTCACCTCGGTCAGGCCCGTCCTGGCCCCGGAGGCGTTGGTCGCCAGGACCCGGACACGTTGGGCATTGACCGCCGGGAACTGCACCAGGTTGTAGTTGGCCCGTGGCGTGGCCGGGCTCTTGGTCTGGCCGGGTACGTTCACCCAGGAACTGCCGTTGTAGTACTGGATGGTGTACGCGGACGGGGCCCGGTAGGTGGTGCTCGCCGGGCGGCTGTCCTTGAAGTACAGGCGCACCTCGTTGAGCGTGCGGGCGGTGCCGAGGTTCAGCTCGTACCAGTCCTGGCTGTTGGCCGAGCCGCCGGCGCCCCAGAACGGCTCGTTGGTGGGATACCCGTCGACCGCTCCCGCGGTGTTGCTGCCGGAGCCGGTGTGGGAGGCGGACACCGTCGCGCCCGAGGCGAGGTTGGTCAGGTCGGCGGTGAGGTCCACGCCCGCCTTGGCGAACATGTCGACCAGCCGGGGGCTGTCCTGCACGACCTGGTTGGGGGCCTTGAGACCGGGGACGGCCGTGTGGTGGGTGACCGTGCCGCTCGTGGTGACGTCGCCGGTGGCCGGGTCCCAGGTGAGGGGCACGAGCGAGTTGACGGTGGCGACCCGGTTGCCGTTGACGTAGATCGAGTAGCCCTCCGGGACGCCGGGATAGCGCACCACGCCGTCGGCCGGGTCGTCCCAGACGATGGACAGGTCGGCGCCCCGGTAGCGGAGGTTGTTGACGGTGAAGTGGTCCCAGCCGATGTTGATCGGGGAGAGCTCGACCTTCGCGTCGTTGCGCGGCCGCAGCCCGGCCACGTCCTCGATGACGGTCCAGTTGCTGCTGCCGAGGATGTTGTGGTGGATCCAGGAGCGGTAGTCGATCGAACTGCCGTTCCAGTCGGCCCAGAACTCGTTGGCGTCGGGCCACTGGGTGTTGCCGCCGACGTACTGCGCCCAGGTGTTCCAGTAGAGCAGCTTCTTGTAGTCGGTCGCGCTCATCCAGGAGTTGGGATAATTGCGCAGCACCGAGGAGTAGAGCCGGAACTGGACGGTGGAGTTGATGGTGGAGAAGTTGTTGGAGCCCGGGTTCCCGGCGTCGGCCGCCGCCTTCTTGTCGACCTGGTTGGCCGTGTAGAAGGGGAAGACGGGGTACTGGGCCGGGTCGTCGTACAGGCGCAGCGCCTGCTTGTAGGTCGCGGTGTTGGGGACGGCGCCGACCGAGAACGGGTAGTAGTTGTTGATCTCCTTCCAGGGCACCCACTCGTTGGTCGACTTCAGCCGGTGCTCGAACAGCTGCCGGTTCGGATTCCACAGCACGTTGACGATCGCGTCCTTGATCTGGTTCGCGAGCGTGCGCATCTCGGTGGCCTTGGCGGTGTTGCCGATCGCTTCGTAGGCCTGCGCGGCGGCGAGCGCGCCGCTGTACTGGTAGGCGGACTCGGCGCGGTCCATGTTGCCGGGCTTCCAGTGGAAGGAGACCGCGTCGGCGTCGTTGCCCGTCAGGGCGCCCCAGTCGTACTCGATCAGCTTGTTGTTGTCGTGGTCGTAGTAAGCGAGTTGGCCCTTGACGTCACCTTCGGCGTACTTCGCGAGGTTGCCGGCGATGGCCGGCTGGCCGCCGTGGATCTGGTAGCTCTTCCAGGCCGCCTCGGCGATGTACTGGGTGTAGCTGTTGGACCAGTTCTCCGGGTCACCCGGGTTGTCCAGGAAGCGGCCGCCCTTGGAGGTCTGGCCGACGCTGAGCCAGTCCCCGTAGGCGTAGGACGGGTTGCGCAGGTACTTGAGGTCGTCGATGTGCATGGGCTGGGTGAGCGCGATCGCGTTGTTGTAGCCCAGGACGCCCTCGGTCGAGGTCGGGAACTGGAAGGTCTGCCCGGGGATGTCGGCGTCGAGGTTGTTGAAGCGCATCAGCCACCAGCGGTAGTAGATGTTCTTCTTGATCGCGGCCTCGGGCACGTCGATGTAGGGCACGTTCTGCGCCCACCACAGGTTGTAGGCCTTGACGTGGGTGGCGAACGCGGTCGCGGGGGAGTAGCCCGCGTAGGCGTTGTACTCGGTGAGCGAGTCGGGGATCTCGTCGGTGACGAAGCCCATGACCACCTTGGTGGTCACCGTGGCTCCGGCCGCGATCGTCACGGAGCGGCCCAGCCCACCGCTGGAGACGGTGAAACCGTCGCCGGTGAGGCGGGGGCGGATGGTGGTGAGGTTGTTCTTGGCGTCGACCTGTCCGGTGAGCTCACTGCCGGTGCCCGTGGTGGCGTACGGGGAGGTCGCCCGCAACTGCAGTGTGGTGGAGCTCGAGCCGTTGTTCTTGATCGACAGGTTGGTCACCGCGACGTTGTTCTCGGTGACGAACTTCGTCTGGTTGACGGTGATCGAGCCGCTGGTGTGGACGCTCTTCCAGTGGCTGGGCGCCTGCCACCGCTGGGAGACCTGCTCCGTGAAGGTGCCCGGGCTGATCGCGACCGTGTAGGCGCTGTTGTCGTTGATGCTTTCCCAGTAGGCGACCTTGCCGCCGAACCCGAGCTTGGAGGGGTCGTGCTCCTTCATGAAGACGGCCCGCCCACGGCTCATCAGCCAGGGTCCTGCCGGGTCGTTGCCGGAGCGGGCCAGCAGGCGGTCCATCCAGAAGTCGGTGCCCGAACTCTCCGCGTCGTAGATGGCCTTCATCATGTCGCCCGTCGTGTGGGCGACGGGCGGTGCCGGGATCGCGGGTCCGCTGAAGGTGGGGAACCCGATGGTCTGCGCCGCCGCGGCCGGGGTCGCGGTGACGACGGAACAGACGCTGAGCACCAGCGCGACGAGGAGACACCTCGTGCGTCGGCGTCGTACCAGGAGGGCGTGCGGTCTTCTCATCGGGGCTCCCTGTCCAGTTGACAACAAGCGTTTGCTCGCGATGGCGCCGACGTTCATGAACCGAAGAGCACGGAAACGACCTAAAAGGTTTTCGCAACGTAGGAGCGAGCTGAGGAAGTGTCAAGAGGGATGGGTGGGGCCCGTTTTGGCGAACCGTGGCGTTCAGGACAGCGGCGCTGTCGACCCCCGGATCACCACGCGGCAGGGCAGCGCCTCGATCCCTGAGCGGCGCGCCCCCGAGATCGCGGTGAACAACGCGTGCGCGGCCGCGCGTCCGACCTGTTCCAGGTTCATGTCGACACTGGTCAGCGGCGGGCGGGAGGAGGACGTCAGCACCTGCCAGTTGTCGAAGCCCATGACGGCCACCTCCTCCGGCACGCTGTGGCCGCGCTCGCGCAGCACGTCCATGACGCCGCGGGCGATCTGGTCGCTGCCGCACAGCACGGCGTCCACGTCGGGGTGCCGGTCGAGCAGCAGCGCGGTGGCCGCCCGCCCCCAGCCCTCCGACCAGGCCCCGAACCGAGGTTCGCCGACCAGGGCGTGACCGGCGTCGGCGAGCGCGGCCCTGGCTCCCTCGGCCCGTTCCCGTGCCGCGAGGTACCCGGGGTCGCCGGTGATGTGCGCGATCCGGGTACGGCCGCAGGCGAGCAGGTGCTCCACCGCGATCCGGCCGGCGTCGACGTTGTCGGGGACGATGGACAGGTCGGCCGGATCGTCCGACGGCGCGTACGCGTAGACGACCGGGACGGGCAGCTCCCGGCCCAGCGACGGCCGCGGGTCGGTCCGGCTGCCCACCACGATGAGACCGTCGACCCGGCGCCCGAGCAGCGCGCGGACGTGGTGCTGCTCGCGGATCGCGTCGCCACGGGCGTCGCACAGGAAGACCGCGACCTCACCCGCGCCGAAGGCGTCCTCGGCGCCCATGAGGATCGGGATGCTGAAGCGGCCCTCCAGGTCGCTGGTGAGCAGACCGACCGTGCCGGTGCGCCCGGCGAGCAGGCCGCGGGCCAGCTGGTTGGGCCGGAACGACAGCCGCTCGGCCGCCTCGATGACCCGCTGCCGGGTCTCGGCGCGCACCTGGCTGCGGCCGTTGAGGGCCTTGGACGCGGTGGCGATGGACACGCCCGCCAGCCGGGCGACGTCGCCGAGCGTGGCGGGATGCGAACGAGAGGGGCCGGTGGCCTGGGGCATGAGGGGTCTCCTGTCTCGCGCCGCGTGCCTAAGGGGTCCTTGCACTATGCCCGCCCGGGTCGCGCGGCCTGGCACCGCACCTCGCCGCGTTGCCGAAAAGCCCTGGTAGCTCCTCCCCCACTCTCGGCTTCGCTCGAGCGGGGGGACCCCCATCAAGGGCTCTCCGGCGCCTTGCGATGCACGGCACCAGACCACGCGACCTGATCGGGCGCTCATAGTGCAAGGACCCCTAAAACCGTACGCGAGAAGTTTCGGTCCCGGTGCGGCGAGTGCGTTTTCGCCGGTTTCGGCGAGACTCGCGAAGACGGTCTGTGCAAGGGGATTGACGGGCAGTGAGGTGAGTCCTAGTTTTCAGAAAGCCTTTTCGGTTCATTTCTGTCGAGGGGGATCGTCATGCGCAGCACGACCGCACCACGTGGACAGATACGCCGACTCCTCACCGGTGCCGTCGCGTTGCTCGCCGCCGCGAGCCTCGTCACGGCATGCGGGTCGGGGGAGGACGGTTCGGGCGGCGGGGGAGGGGGTGCAGCGGCGGACGCGAAGGGTGTCGACGACGGCAGCGAGTTGACGATGTGGACGCGGGCCGCGACCAGACCCCAGAGCGAGGCCCTGGTCAAGGCGTACAACGCCCACCACAAGAACAAGATCGACCTCACCGTCATCCCCACCGACGACTACCAGGCCAAGGTCGGTGCCGCCGCCGGTTCCCGCGACCTCCCCGACCTCTTCGCCTCCGACGTGGTGTTCGTCCCGAACTACACCTCCAGCCGGCTCTTCGCCGACCTCACCGCACGCGTCGACGCCCTGCCCTTCGCCGACAAGCTGGCCCAGTCGCACATCAAGGCCGGTACGTACGAGGGCAAGAAGTACGTCGTGCCGCACACCCTCGACCTCTCGGTGCTCTTCTACAACAAGGAGCTCTACCGGAAGGCCAAGCTCGACCCCGCGAAGCCGCCCACCACCCTGGCCGAATGGGACCAGCAGGCCCGGGCCGTGGACGCGCTCGGCGGGGACGTCAGCGGCACCTTCTTCGGCGGCAACTGCGGCGGCTGCGGCGTCTTCACCTGGTGGCCGTCGATCTGGGCCGCGGGCCAGGAGGTGCTGAACGAGGAGGGCACCGAGGCGAAGCTCGACTCCGACACCGCGAAGAAGGTCTACGACACCTACCGCGGCTGGGTGAAGGACGACATCGTGGCCCCCGGCGCCCGCGACGAGACGGGCGCGACCTGGACCGGCGTCTTCCCCAAGGGCAAGGTCGGCGTGATGCCCATGCCGTCGACCACCCTGGGCCTGATGCCCAAGGACCTCGACCTCGGCGTCGCCCCCATCCCCGGACCCGACGGCGGCAAGTCCACCTTCGTCGGCGGTGACGCCGTCGGCATCTCCGCCACCAGCAAGAAGGCCGACCAGGCCTGGAACTTCCTCGCCTGGTCACTGGGCGACGAGGCACAGGTCGACGTGGTCGCCGCCCACAAGGACGTGGTGGCGCGTACCGACCTGGCGTCCAACAAGTACTCGGACGCGGACCCGCGCCTGGTCGCCATCAACCAGCTCGTGGCGGACGGCCGTACCCCGTACGCGCTGAAGTTCGGGCAGACCTTCAACGACCCCAACGGGCCCTGGCTGAGCCTGATGCGCGACGCCGTCTTCGGGGACGGGGCGTCGGTGGAGAAGGACAACAAGGCGGTCAGCGCCTCACTCGCCGACTGAGCGGCACCCGACAACCGGTACCCGCCAACCGGCACCCGGCACCCGTACGACCTGTCCCAGGCACGACCCCTCCCACGTCACACGGCAGAGGAGAGCCATGCAGGTGAAGGCGCCCGACCGAGCGGCCGCCGAGCACCGGGCCCCACCGCGACGCCCGGCAGACCGCCCCCGTACCTCCGCGGCATGGTGGCGGTCCCGCAAGGTCCAGGGGCTCGGCTACGCGGCCCCCACGGCCCTGTTCGTCGCCGTCTTCTTCCTGCTGCCCCTGCTGCTCGTCGGGCAGATGTCGCTCAGCGACTGGCCGCTGCTCGCGGGCGACCAGGGCGGCAACGCCCCCGAGAACTACACCGACATCACCGACAGCCCGCTGTTCTGGCCGGCCGTGCGCTTCACCCTCCTCTACACCGTCATCGTCACCGTCGTCCTCCTCGGTCTGGCGCTCCTGCTGGCCCTGCTGGTGCAGGAGTCCCGCCCCGGCGCCGGCTTCTTCCGCACGGTCTACTTCCTGCCCGGCGCCCTGGGACTGGCCTCCGCCTCCCTGCTGTTCTGGGGCCTGTACAGCCCCACCACCGGCCCCCTCAGCAGCATCCTGGAGAAACTCGGGCTCGTCGACGACCCGGTGTCCTTCCTCGGCACGCCGACGTCCGCCCTGCTGTCGACGGTGTTCCTCGTCGTCTGGAAGTTCGCCGGCTTCTACATGCTGATCCTCCTCGTGGGCCTCCAGCGCATCCCCCACGAGGTGTACGAGGCGGCACGCATGGACGGCGCGAGCCGGGCCCAGATCTTCCGCTCCATCACACTGCCCCTGCTGCGGCCGTCGCTCGCCCTGTCCCTGCTGCTCTGCGTGACCGGATCCCTGCTCGCGTTCGACCAGTTCTTCGTCCTCACCAAGGGCGGACCGGACAACAGCACCGTCACCGTCGTGCAGTTGATCTACCGCGAGGCGTTCCAGAAGCTGAACCTCGGCACCGCGGCGGCCCTGTCGATCCTCGTGCTGGGGGCGCTGCTTCTGCTCAACGCCCTGCAGTTCCGCGGCCTGCGCCGCGACGACGAGTCATGACCTCCACCGCTTTACGAAGGGACTCCACGGTGCTCACGCGCGCCCTCGGCCGGACGCCGTACTACGTCGTCGCCGGAGGTCTGGCCGTCATCTTCCTCTTCCCCCTGCTGTGGAACGCCTGGGCCTCGGTCAGCGCCCAGCCCGGCACCGCGCAGGAGTCCGGCTACGGCCTCGGCAACTACCGCACACTGCTCGACTACGACGCCGGCCTGTGGCGGTACCTCCTCAACAGCACCCTCGTCTCCGCGCTCACCGTCGCCCTGACCCTCGGGGTGTCACTGCTCGGCGGCTACGCCTTCGCCCGCTTCGACTTCCCGGGCAAGAACCTGCTGTTCCTGCTGACGCTGGCCATCCTCATGGTCCCGTACGCCACGCTCCTCATCCCGCTCTACGTCCTGCTCGGCAGGCTTCACCTGCAGAACTCGCTGATCGGGCTGAGTCTCGTCCTGGCCATGTTCCAACTGCCGTTCGCCACCTTCATGATGCGGATCTCCTTCGAGGCGGTGCCGCGAGAACTGGAGGAGTCGGCGCTCGTCGACGGCTGCGGCACGGCGGGCGCGCTGCGCCGCATCCTCCTCCCGGCGGTGCGACCGGGGCTGATCACCGTGGGACTCTTCGCCTTCCTCGCCGCCTGGAACGACTTCATCGCGCCCCTGATCCTCATCTCGGACAGCGAGAAGGCACCCCTGCCGCTGGCCGTCGCGAACCTGCGGCAGCAGAGCATGGGTGCCGTCGACTACGGCGCCACCGAGGCCGGTGTGGTGGTCCTCGCCGTCCCCTGCCTCCTGCTCTTCCTGCTGCTGCAACGGCACTACGTACGGGGCTTCATGTCGGGCGCGCTCAAGGGCTGAAGCGCCCGCCGACACACACAGATGACTGAAGGGACGTACCGAAGGCATGAACTGGTGAGGGAGAACACGGCGCGGTCATCCGTCCTGCCGGTCGCGCCGAGCCGGGGACGGCTGCGGCCGCTCGGACTCGACGAGGTCAGGATCACCGGGGGCTTCTGGGACCGGCGTCGGCAGGTCAACGCGACCGCCACACTCGACCACTGCCGGCACTGGATGGAACGCGTCGGCTGGATCGGCAACTTCCCCGCCGCCGTCGAGGGCCGCATCCACCGGGACCGGCGCGGCCGCGAGTTCGCCGACTCCGACGTCTACAAGCTGCTCGAAGCCATGGCCTGGGCCGCCGGGTCCGGAGCCGACACGGCGCTCGACGCGCAGATCGCCGCACTGACCGAGACCATCGCCCCCGCCCAGGAACCCGACGGCTATCTGAACACCGCCTTCGGCCGCCCCGGACAGCAGCCCCGCTACAGCGACCTCGAATGGGGCCACGAGCTGTACTGCTACGGGCACCTGATCCAGGCGGGCGTGGCCCAGACGCGCGCCCGCGGCGAGGGCGAGCTGGCGAAGATCGCCCGCCGGGCCGCCGACCACGTCTGCGCCACCTTCGGCGCGGGCGGCATCGAGGGCGTGTGCGGACACCCCGAGATCGAGACGGCCCTGGTCGAACTGGCCAGGGCGACGGGGGAGCAGCGCTACCTCGACCAGGCCGCGCTCTTTGTCGACCGGCGCGGACACCGCACGCTCGCCGACATCGAGTTCGGCCGCGCCTACTTCCAGGACGACATGCCCGTCCGCGAGGCCACGGTGCTGCGCGGCCACGCCGTCCGCGCCCTCTACCTCGCGGCCGGAGCCGTCGACGTGGCCGTGGAGACCGGCGACGAGGACCTGCTCGCCGCGGTCGTACGGCAGTGGGAGGCCGCGGTCGCCCGCCGCACCTACCTGACCGGCGGCATGGGCTCGCACCACCGGGACGAGTCCTTCGGCGACGACTTCGTGCTGCCGCCCGACCGCGCCTACTCGGAGACCTGCGCCGGCGTCGCCTCCGTGATGCTCAGCTGGCGGCTGCTGCTCGCCACCGGCGACCCGCGCTACGCCGACCTCGCCGAACGCACCCTGTTCAACGTGGTCGCGACCTCCCCTTCCGACGACGGCCGGGCCTTCTTCTACGCCAACACCCTCCATCGGCGCCGCCGAGGCACCGCAGCCCCGCTGGACGCCGACAGCCCGCGCGCCGAGTCGAGCCTGCGCGCCCCCTGGTTCGCGGTGTCCTGCTGCCCCACCAACGTGGCGCGGACGCTGGCCCAGCTGCCCGCATACCTTGCGACGGCGGACGACGACGGCATCCAGCTGCACCAGTACGCCGACGCGGAGATCGCCACCACCCTCGCCGGAGGCCACGGCCTCGCGCTGCGGGTTCGCACCGACTACCCGTCAGGCGGGGCTGTGACCGTGCGGATCGGCCGGTCCCCGGACCACCCGTGGACCCTGTCCCTGCGCGTCCCCTCGTGGACACAGGGCGCCACCGCGTGGCTGGTCGACCCGGACGGCGTACACCGAGCCGTCGAGCCGGGCACGGCCGAGGTCACCCGGGTCTTCCGGCCCGGCGACGAGATCCGGCTCGAACTGCCCGTGGCCCCGCGCTGGACCGGCGCCGATCCGCGTGTCGACGCGGTGCGCGGCACGCTGGCCGTCCAGCGGGGGCCGCTGGTCTATTGCGCCGAGTCCGTGGACCTGCCCGACGGGCGCGAGGTCGACGCCGTACGGGTGGATCCGTCCGCCGAGCCGCAGGACGGGCCGGACGACACCGTTGTCGTGCCCGGTGAACTGGCCGCACCGGAGCCGGCGCCGGACGCCGCATGGCCGTACCGGCCGCTCGACGACGCCTCCGCACCCGCCGCCGAACGCACCGGGATCGTCCTGGTGCCCTACCACTCCTGGGCGAACCGCGGCCCCTCGACGATGCGGGTGTGGCTGCCGACGACAACGCCTCCCGGGAGGTAGTCATGTACGGACCGTGGAGAAGACGGCACCACCGCACAACCCTGGCCGGAGCGCTGGCCCTGGGGCTGCTGGCCTCACTCGCCGCCGCCTCGCCCGCCACGGCGGACAACGCGGACATCGGCTACCCGGTCTACTCCGGCTCCGCGCACCCGGTGCCGGAACTACCGGCCGGCTTCACCACCCACCGCACCCTGCGCGCCCAGTACGAGGCCGACCGGAAGGCGGGCGACGGCACCGACTTCTGGATGGACCGCATGCTGGCCCGCAAGGGCGAGGACCCGTCGGGGGACTGGCTGTTCACGCGGGGCCGGGCGGTGTTCATGAAGGAGCACGAGCCCTCCCGGCTCGGGTTCGCCGGCAAGGTCGCGTACTGGGAGAGCATCGACAACCGGTCGGCGTACACGGTGAACCTGTCCGTGGACGGCCAGGACCTGACGCTCCGCGAGGACACCGACGCCCGCACCCAGACCCCCAGTTACTGGCGCAGCGAGTTCACCCATGAGGCCACCGGCCTGAAGGTCACGCAGACCAAGTTCATCACCGACGCCAACGTGGCCGTGACGAACCTGGCGCTCACCAACAGCGGTTCCGCGCGCCGCGCGATCACGCTGCGGGCCTCGTCCCCGTACACCACGAACGCCGAAGGCCGTGAACTCACCGGCGCGGTCGCCGCGAAGAACAACCTCACCACGGTCTTCCCGCGGTTCAGCGGCGACGGTTTCGTCCCCGAGAGCCCCGGGGGTGAGGCCCTGACGCGCACCCTCACCGTGCCCGCGGGCCGCACCCTCACCACCAAGGTCCAACTCGGCTTCGTCACCGAGGAGATCGCCCGCTCGCGCACGGAGTACGCCGCCGTGCGCACCGCGAGTCCGGCCGCCGCGTTCCGCAACCACGTGCAGACGTACAACCGTTGGTGGGGGGAGAACCTGCCCTACCTCGACGTCCCCGACGACAACATCGAGAAGACGCTCTACTACCGCTGGTGGCTGCTGCGTTACAACTTCCTCGACGCCGACATCCCGGGCAACGACTACCAGTTCCCCACCTCCATGGAGGGCGTCCTCGGCTACAACAACGCCATCGCGCTGACGGTCGGCATGTTCGTCGACGACCTCAAGTACCTGCGCGACCCGAGCTATTCGTACGGCCCGTGGGTGTCGGCCGGAGAGGTGTCGAAGAACGGCAAGTACACCGACAACCCCGGCGACCCGGAGAACTGGTCCAACAGCTACACCCAGTACATCTCCGAGGCGGCCTGGCGCTCCTACCAGGTGCACGGCGGCCCCGACGGCATCGCGCGCAACCTCGCCCGGTACGCGGAGAAGGACGTCCGCGGCCAGCTGGAGAACTACGACCACGACGGCAACGGGCTGATCGAGTACGACTGGGGCGCGATGACCGGCAACGACGCCGACGCGGTGTCGTTCGACTGGAAGCCGGGGAACATGGACCGCGCCGAGTCGGCGTACGTCTACAGCAACGCCACGGCGGCGGCCCGCGCGTACGACGTGCTCGGCGAGACCGCCAAGGCCGACGAGATGCGCGGGATCGCCGAGCGGGTGAAGGACGGCGTCCTGAAGTACCTGTGGGATCCGAAGGACAAGCTGCTCAAGCACCGGCACGTGGCCAGCGACACCCTGGTGCCCTGGAAGGAGATCAACAACTACTACCCGTACAGCGTGGGCCTGATGCCCACGGCGGACGAGGACCCGCAGTACCTGGAAGCCCTGCGGCTGTGGGCCGACGACAAGCAGTACCCGGTCTTCCCGTTCTTCACGGCGAACCAGGCCGACAAGGCGGAGGCGGCGGAGCAGGGGCATCCGGGCAGCAACAACTTCTCCGTCATCAACTCCACCGTCACCTTCCGCTTCCTCTCCTCGGTGCTGCGGAAGTATCCGAACAAGTACATCGACAACACCTGGTACAAGAAGCTGCTGTCCTGGAACGCCTGGTCCCACTACGTCGACGGTGACAACCGGTGGCCCGACCAGAACGAGTTCTGGTCCGACGGCAGCGCCGACCCGCAGAAGATCGGCTACCGCTCCTGGATCCACCACACCATCCTCGGCACCACCAACTGGACCGTGATCGAGGACGCGATGGGCTTCCGGCCGCGCGACGACCGGAAGATCGAGCTGTGGCCGATCGACGTCGACTGGTCACACTTCGCCGTCACCGACATCAACTACCGCGGCACCGACGTGGCCGTGCTGTGGGACCAGCCCGGCGACGGGAAACGGCCGTACGGCAAGCGGGTCCCCGAGGGGTACTCCCTCTACCTCGACGGGAAGCTCGCCCTCACCGCCGACCGCCTCACCCACCTCGTCTACGACCCCGTCACCCGCAAGGTCACCTTCCCCGACGGGGGAGGGGCCAAGGCCCGAACGACCGGTCTGCGTACGGAAGTTGCCGAGCCGCAGGACGTCGAGTACGGCCCGAAGGACCGGGTCACCGACCTCTTCGCCAAGGCGGGCCGGGACCTGACCGGTGCGGCGGAGGAGAACCTCGCCGCCGGCGCCACCGCCCGCGCCTCCTACGAGGCCCAGGGGAGAGGCGTGGCCGGCGCCGTCGACGGCTTCACCGTCAACGAGCCCTACTGGGGCGCGCGCGGGTCGGGCAACGCCGAGGACTGGTACGAGATCGACCTCGGGCGGCCACGGAGGGTCGACGACGTCCGGCTCTACTTCTACAGCGACAAACGGCCGGGCGGGTACGCCGAGCCCGCCCTCTACACCGTGCAGTACCAGGATGGCGGCGGGCGGTGGAAGGACGTGGCCGGACCGGTCAAGTCACCGGTGAATCCGAGGGCCAACCTCAACGAGGTGCGCTTCCGCAAGGTGACCACGCAGAAGCTGCGGGTGCTGATGCGCCACCGGGACGGGCACTCCAGCGGACTGAAGGAGATCCAGGCGTTCGCCACCGGCGTCCGGCTCCCGGCGGCCCGCAACCACGCGCCGTACGTCGAGGCGTGGCGGGACACCACATTCAGCCGCCCCGGCCAGGTCAGGCTCACGGGGATCGTCGAGGACGACGGGCTCCCGGAGCGGAAGCTCACCTCCTCCTGGAGGGCGGTGGACGGCCCGGCGGACGGCACCGTCATCCTCGACACCCCGAACGCCCCGACCACCGTCGCCCGCTTCACCAAGGCGGGCACCTACACCCTCGAACTCACCGCCACCGACGGCACGTCGCAGTCGTCGAAGAAGGTCGTGGTCGAGGCGGAAGGGCTCTCCGACGGGCAGGTCAACGTGGCCCAGTCCGCGACACCCACGGCGTCCTACACCTCGGGCTGGGAGTCGGTCGCCGCGATCAACGACGGCCGCGAACCCGCCTCGTCCTCCGACGCACCGCGCTGGGGCAGCTGGCCCCAGAAGGGCACCCAGTGGGTCCAGTACACGTGGGACGACCCCGTCCGCGTGGACGGCTCCGACCTGTACTTCTTCCGCGACGCCCAGCCGGGCGCGGACGACGGCGTCGGAGTGCCGGCCTCCTGGGTCATCGAGTACCGCGACGGAGACACCTGGCGCGAGGTCGCCTCGCCCAGCGGCTACGGCACCGAGGAGGACCGCTACAACCGGACCACCTTCACGCCCGTCACCACGACCGCCCTGCGCGCCCGGCTGACCGGGCATCCCAACCTGGCCCTCGGTGTGCAGGAGTGGAAGGTGTACGCCGAGACGCCGGAGGCCGTGCGCGAGGTCCACGTCCCCACCCCGCGCGGCAAGATCCCCGAACTGCCCGGTGAGGTGACGCTGGTGTACTCGGACGGCTCCACGGCACGCTCGCCCGTGGCCTGGCCCGCCCTCACCGAGGAGCAGGTCGCCGAGGGCGGCACCAGCGTACGGATCACCGGGCTCGCCGACCGGACCGCGCAGCCCGTCACCGCGACCGTGTGGGTGCGCCAGACCGACGCGGTCGAGATCACCAGCCTCGCGGAGGAGCGGATCACCACCCGGGCCGGCCGGGCGCCCACGCTTCCGGCGACCGTCGTCGCCACCTACAACGACGGCTCGAAGGACAGCGGCGTCCCCGTGACCTGGGACCCGGTGGATCCGGACCGGTACGCGGGCCCGGGGACCTTCGAGGTGAAGGGAACTGTGGCGGGCACCACGTACCGGGCCACGGCCACCGTCACCGTGACCGCCCCTTCATGAGGTCGCCCCATGACGGCCCATGACCGCCCATGCCCGCCGACGACCGACGATCGGAGACCGAGCATGTCCCAACCCCCCACCCGCCGCCGTCTGTTGAGTCTCGCAGCCGGTACGGCGGCCGCCGTACCCCTCGTACACGCGGCCACCCCGGCCCATGCCGCCCCGGCCTCGCCGGCGGCCACCCCGTCGGCGGCACCCGCCCCGCCGCCCACCTGGGCCGTACGCCCCTTCGCCCTCGACCAAGTGACCCTGGGCGACGGCGTGTTCCGCCGCAAGCGCGACCTGATGCTCGACTACGCCAGGTCCTACCCGGCCGACCGCATCCTGGCCGTCTTCCGGGCCAACGCCGGACTCGACACCCGCGGTGCCCGGCCGCCCGGCGGCTGGGAGACCTCCGACGGCAACCTGCGCGGCCACTTCGGCGGCCACTTCCTCACCCTGATCGCCCAGGCGTACGCCGACACCAGGGAGGCCGCGCTCAAGACCAAGCTCGACTACCTGGTCGGCGCGCTCGGCGAGTGCCAGCAGGCCCTGGCGGCGCACGGCTCGCCGAAACCGAGCCACCCCGGCTTCCTGGCGGCGTACCCGGAGACCCAGTTCATCCTGCTGGAGAGCTACACGACGTACCCCACCGTCTGGGCGCCGTACTACACCTGCCACAAGATCATGCGCGGTCTCCTCGACGCGCACACCCTGGGCGGGAACGCGCAGGCCCTGACCATCGCCTCGAAGATGGGCGACTGGGTGCACAGCCGGCTCGGCGGTCTGCCGAAGGCACAGCTGGAACGCATGTGGTCGATCTACATCGCGGGTGAGTACGGCGGGATGAACGAGGTGATGGCGGACCTGTACGCCCTCACCGGCAGGCAGGAGCACCTCGCGGCCGCCCGCTGCTTCGACAACACCGCGCTGCTGGACGCCTGCGCCGAGGACCGCGACATCCTGAGCGGCCGGCACGCCAACCAGCACATCCCCCAGTTCACCGGCTATGTGCGGCTGTTCGACCACACGGGGGAGGAGCGGTACGCCGCCGCGGCCCGCAACTTCTGGGGGATGGTCGTCGACCCTCGGATGTACAGCCACGGCGGCACGGGCCAGGGCGAGATGTTCCGGGCCCGGGGGGCCATCGTGGCCACTCTGGACGACAAGAACGCCGAGACCTGCGCGACGTACAACATGCTCAAGCTGAGCCGGCAGCTGTTCTTCCACGAGCCGGATCCCGCGTACATGGACTACTACGAGCGGGGCCTGACCAACCACATCCTCGCCTCCCGCCGGGACGCCCCCAGCACGACCAGCCCGGAGGTCACCTACTTCGTCGGCATGGGTCCGGGTGTCGTGCGCGAGTACGACAACACCGGCACCTGCTGCGGCGGCACCGGCATGGAGAACCACACCAAGTACCAGGACTCGGTGTACTTCCGCTCCGCCGACGGCACCGCGCTGTACGTCAACCTCTACCTCGCCTCGACGCTGCGCTGGCCGGAGCGGGGCTTCGTCATCGAGCAGACGAGCGACTACCCGGCCGAGGGGGTGCGCACCCTGACGTTCCGCGAGGGCGGAGGGCAGCTCGACCTGAGACTGCGGGTGCCGTCCTGGGCCACGGGAGGCTTCACCGTCACCGTCAACGGGGTCCGGCAGCGCGTCGAGGCGGTGCCCGGCAGCTACCTCACCCTGAGCAGGAACTGGCGGCGCGGTGACCGGGTGAGGATCTCCGCTCCGTACCGCCTGCGCATCGAGAGGGCCCTGGACGATCCCACCGTCCAGTCGGTGTTCTTCGGTCCGGTCCTGCTGGTCGCGCGGAGCCCGGAAGCGGGGTTCCGTACGTTCTCCTTCTACAAGGACTTCACGCTCCGGGGCGATCTCGCCGACGTGATCCGCCCCGAGGGCCGCCCGCTGCACTTCACCACGCACGGGCTGACCCTCGCCCCCTTCCACATCGCCGACGACACCCGCTACCACGCCTACTTCAAGCGTGCCGAACCCGTCGTCGTGTTCGGCACGGCCGACTCGGGCGTACCGAACCGCGCCCGCGCCGACGGTGCGACCTTCCTCGACGTGCTGTGGCAGCAGGCCCCGTTCACGACCTCCGGCAGTTTCGTGCGGGCGGTGCGCACCCTCGCCGACGGATGGCTGTCCGAGGGACTGTTCACCCGCGCCGAGCGGGACCGCGTCGTCGCAGCCGCGGTCGGCGCGAACCTGAGGCACTGAGGCACCGAGCTGCCGCCCGGGGTCCGGCCGGACCCCGGGCGCGCTCCCGCTCCTCGAAGCGACAGGAGTTCTTCGGTCCGGGGTGCAGTTGCTCACCGCGATCATCGACGGCCAGTACCCGCCGGACTCCGCCCTCCCGCCCGAGGGCGAGCTGTCGGCGATGGGCGGGATCAGCAGGCTGACGGTGCGCGAGGCGGTCAAGCAGCTGCGTGCGCAGAACGACGTCCGGGTGGTGCGCGGCCGCGGCACCTACGTCAACCCGCCGGACCGGTGGACCACTTCGAGGTCGGCCTGATCATCCTGATGCCGATCGCGTACGGCGTCGCCCGCGCCTCCCGCAAGCCGCTGCTGGTCTACGCGCTGCCGATGGGTGCCGCGATGCTCACCGTGCACGCCTTCCTGCCCCCGCACCCCGGCGCGGTCGCCGAGGCGATCGGCGCGAGCCAGGGCCTGGTCCTGCTGATGGGCATCCCGGTCACCGTGGTGGTGGTCCTGCTGGGCTACCTCGCGTCCCGCCGCATCACCCGACGCGCGTACCCGATGGACCCCGCGCTGCACGCCGAGGTCTACGGCACCCCCGACTCCGAGGAGACCTCGCCGCCGGGCGCGTCCGGCACCGACACCGACGCGACTCCCTCCGGCCCCGGCACACCCGAGGGCGAAGGACGGGCCACCGCCGTCCTGGCCAGACCCGTCACCTCCGACACCGACGTCCCGGCGCCCTCCTTCGGCATGGTCCTCACGCTGATCGTCACACCGATCCTCCTCATCCTGCTCGGCACGATCGGCCAGAACGCCCTCGCCGAGGGCTCCACCCTCCGCGCCGTGCTCACCGTGCTCGGCGCCCCGATGGTGGCCCTGCTCATCGACGTCGCCCTGTGCGGCTACTTCCTGGGCGCCCGCCGGGGCTGGGACCGGGCGCGTATCGCCGAGGTCATGGGCTCCGCGCTGCCGCCCGTCGCCATGGTCATCCTGGTCGCCGGGGCGGGCGGTGTCTTCGGTAAGGTGCTGGTCGCCGGCGGCATCGGCGACGCCATCGCCGACGTCCTGGAGCGCACCGGCTTCCCCGTCCTGCTGCTGGCCTTCCTGACCTCGCTCGCGCTGCGCGCGGCCCAGGGGTCCGCGACCGTGGCCCTCATCACGAGCGCCGGCATTCTCACCCCCCTGTTGCAGCGGGCCGACCTGTCCACAGGTCAGCTGTCACTGGTGGCCCTCGCCATGGGCGCGGGCGCCCTCGCCCTCTCGCACATCAACGACGCCGGCTACTGGATGTTCACCAAGCTGGCCGGCCTCGACGTGGCCTCCGGTCTGCGCACCTGGACGGTCCTGACCACCCTGATGGGATGCACGGGCTTCGCTCTCACCGCCGCCCTCCGGCCACTGGTCTGAGGCTCGCTTCGCCGAACGTCCCGGGGACCGCAGGGCGGTCCCCGGGACGGCGAGGTCATCGCCCGGGCCACCCGGAACAGGCCACCTCGCCGCCGAGACGCGTCCGTCACGCCCGCCCGTGCGCCTCCTGCGAGCGGCGCGACAGCGAGTCGATGACCACCGCGGCGAAGAGCACCCCTCCCGTGATCATGAACTGGACGGCGGCGGGGGTGTCCGTGATCGCCATGCCCGACGCGATCGACTGGATGACCAGCATGCCGAGTACCGCCGACCAGGTGGTGCCGCGTCCCCCGAACAGGCTGGTACCGCCGATGACGGCTGCCGCGATGGCGTTGAGCAGCAGCACGCCCGAACCCGAACTCTGGCTCACCGAGGTGATGCGCGACGCCAGGAACAGGCCGCCGACCGCGGCCATGGTGCCCGAGATCGCGAGCACCGCCGTCTGCACCCGCGTCACGCTGAGGCTGGCGCGCCGGGCCGCCTCCACGCCGCCGCCGAGGGCGTAGACCTGCCGTCCGTAGTGCGTACGGCGCAGCAGGATGTCGAGGCCGGCCACCACCACGAGGAAGATCAGAAGGGCAAGCGGCAACCCCTGGAAGCGGTTGAGCACGTACGCGGCGGCGAACGCGATCCCCGCGAGGACCCCCGTGCGCACCACGATGCTCCGCAGCGAGCGGTGCGGCATGCCGACGGCCCGGCGGCGCCTCCGGTCCTGGTACGACACGAGGAACACCAGGCCCGCGCCGACCGTCGCCACGCCGTACGCGGCCACGTCGTTGGTGAAGTAGTGACTGGTCAGCTTGGCGATCAGGCCGTTCTCGTCGAGGTTGACGGTGCCGCTGGTGCCGAGGATGGACAGCATGAGGCCGTTCCAGGTGAGCAGCCCCGCGAGGGTGACGACGAACGCCGGCACCCTGGTTCTGGCGAAGGAGTAGCCCTGGACGGTTCCCGCCACGGTTCCCGCGAGCACCGCGACGATGAGGGCCAGCCATTCCGGCACGCCGTTGTTCACGTTCAGCACCGCGAAGATCGCCGCGGCGAGTCCGCTGATCGAGCCGACCGACAGGTCGAGCTCGCCCAGCAGCAGCACGAAGACGATGCCGACGGCGATGAGCCCCGTGCCCACGATGTCCACGCTGAGATTGGACAGGTTGCGGGGCGACAGGAAGTTCGGGTTGAGGGACTGGAAGACGATCCAGATGGCGGCGAGGACGAGGACGACGGGGAGGGAGCCCAGCTCACCGGCGCTCAGCTTGCGCCGGAAGACGGCGACCCAGCCCTCCACGGCCCGGGCGAAGCGCTTCCCTTTCACCAACCCGCCTCCCGGGGGACCATCCGGCGGGGCACGTTCTGCGTGGCGCCGGTGATGGAGGAGATGATCTGTTCCTGGGACGCGGTGTTCACGTCGAAGAAGCCGTTGTTGCGGCCGAGCCGCAGCACGGCGGCCCGGTCCGCGAGGGCCTTGACGTCGCCCATGTTGTGGCTGATGAGCAGGACGCCCAGGCCGCGGTCGCGCAGCCGGTCGACGAGGTCGAGGACCTCACCGGTCTGCTCGATGCCCAAGGACGCGGTCGGCTCGTCCAGAAGGAGGACCCGCGGCTCTCCGAGCAGCGAACGGGCGATGGCGACCGTCTGCCGCTGACCGCCGGAGAGCGAGACGACCGGGGCGCGCAGGTCGGGGACGCCCCTGGTGAGCCGTTTCAGCAGGTCCAGGGAGCTGCGCTCCATCTCCACCTCGTCGAGGAACCCGAACCGGCGGATCTCCCGCCCGAGGAACAGGTTGCCGACGACATCGAGGTTCCCGCACAGCGCGAGGTCCTGGTAGACGGTGGCGATGCCGAGATCGCGCGCGTCGTGGGGACGCCTGATGGGGACCGGCCGGCCCTCCCACTCGATCACGCCCCTGTCCGCGGGCGTGACCCCGGAGATCACCTTGACCAGGGTGGACTTGCCGGCCCCGTTGTCACCCAGCAGCGCGACGACCTGGCCGGCGTGGATCTCCAGCTCTATGTCCGTCAGGACGTCGACGACGCCGAAGCGCTTGCACACGCCGCGCAGCGCCAACAAGGGGGGACTCGGCACGGAACCATCTCCTTCCCGGGCCCCGGAGCGGCCGGGACCGCCCTGTCACGTCAGCCCGGCCTTGGCGCAGGCGGCCTGGAGTTGGGGGGTGCAGATCTGCTGGACCGTGTACACGCCGTCCTTCACCACGGTGTCCTTGATGGTGTCGACGGTCACGGACACCGGGCTGAGCATGGCGGCCGGGACCACCTTCCCGTCGTCGGCCGTCACCTTGTCGTCGGCGACCCGGTCGAGGTTCTCGCCGCGGGCCGCGGCCACGGCCAGGGCGGCGCCGCCGGCCGCCTCGGGGGCGAAGGGCTTGTAGACGGTCATGTACTGGTCGCCGCCGATGATGCGCCGCAACGCTCCCAGTTCGGCGTCCTGCCCGGTGACCGGAGGCAGCGGGCTGACCTTGTTCGCCCTGAGGGCCGAGATGCTGCCGGCGGCGAGGCCGTCGTTGGCGGCGTAGACCCCGTGGATGTTGCCGACACCGAGGGCGGAGATGGCGCCGGACATGTTCGTGTTCGCATTCTCCGTCCTCCACTGAAGCGTGTCGTAGGCCTTCCCGATCTTCACCTTCCCCTGGAGCACGGACAACGCGCCCTTCTTGAACGACACCGCGTTGGGGTCGCTGGGATCGCCGTTCATCATGACGATCTGCCGGTCGTCCCCACTGTCCGCGTCGGCGCCCATGGCCTTCAGCAGCGCCCCGCCCTGGAGCTTGCCGACCTCCTCGCCGTCGAACGAGACATAGCCCGCGATCGGGCCCTCGGCGAGGCGGTCGTAGGCGATGACCGGGATGCCCGCCTGGTCCGCCTTCCTGACGGCGGGGCCGAGCGAGCGGGCGTCCACGGCCACGAGCACGATGGCGTCGAGGCCCTTGGTGATCATCGAGTCCATCTGTTCCTGCTGGATGGCCACGTCGTTCTTGGCGTTGGCGTGCTCGACCGCGCAGTCGGCGCACAGCTTCTCGATCTCCTTCTCGAGCAGGGGCCTGTCCTGTGTCTCCCAGCGGGCCGTGGTGGCGTCCGGCAGCAGCAGACCGATCGTCGGCGGGTCCCCTCCGACGGAGTCGTTCCCGCCGCTCGCCCCGCAGGCCGCGAGAGCGACCGCCGTCGAGACCGCGGCCATGGCGAGGGCCGCGTCCCGGATGCAGGCCTTCATGTGCGGGACCTCCCTTGTCCGCCGACGCGGTGCACGGGTGGGGAGACGGCACGCGCGCATCGCGGTACCGGGGCTGCGAGGCCGGGTCGGCCGGGCCGGGTGTGAGGCCGCGTGAGGGCGCTCGCGGTGACGGTCCACATCCCTGCCCGCACACGCGGCTGCGGCTCAGTCGGTCGCGGCGCGGCGTCGCCCGCCCCGGCGGGGTGGGGCCTTCGCCCGACCCGCCCGATACAGTCGGCTCCCGCATCGAGCATGGCGCCTTCGGGCCTCCTCACCGTGCCACGCGTCGACCACGTCGTCAGTCTGACACCGGCCACGGTGATCTGCGAGCCCAGCACCTCCGGCCACCGAGAGAGCCGAAGCCCATCATGGATTCGAGTAGTTCTGTCCGGTTGGCCCGTTTATGCGATTCTGGTGTGTGGGTGCCCCGATCTCATCCTGTCGGCACCTGCGGCATGGACGGGAGGTAGGTTGCGGACATGCCTCATGACGGCCCTGCCCGGGCCGGAGTCTCGCAGTCGCGAGTATCCGAGGCGGGAGTTGTGGACACCGGTTCACCGCCCCCGGCGCAAGAGGCCGCCGTGAGTGACCGGGCCCTGACGTTCGCCGGAGTCGCGCTGGCGGCGCTCTACGTGCCCGACGCCGGTGACGCCGAGCTCCTGCTGGCGGAAACCCTGGGATCCGCCACCGCCGAGTACGGGCTGCCGGCCAAGCTGCAGCTGTCCGGTGACTCGCCCGCGGCGCACGCCTCCCGCGCCGACCGGCCCGTGTGGCTGAACCCCGCGACGCTCGCCTCCTACTCCGAGGGCGGGCCGACGCCGGCCCGAGGGGACGTCTCACTCGGTGCGCTGCCCCTCGGCCGGGAGGGCGAACGGCTGGGCTGCCTCGTCGTCATGGGTGCCTCCACGAGCGGCTTCGAAGCCGAGCAGCGGGGCTTTTTGGAGCGGTACGCCGACGCGGTCGCCGACCTGCTCCACCCCAACGGCCGGCCCGCGGAGCCGCCGTTGCTGAGTCCGGCGCTGCGCAGCCTGCGCGTCGGCTCCTTCGTCCTGGTGCCCGACACCGGCCTCATCGAGGCGGACGAGACCCTGCTCGACCTGGTCGGCATCACGCCGGACGACTTCGACGGCAAGGCCGACACCCTCCTCGCGCACGCCCTCCCGGAGGACATGCACGCGCTGATGTCAGTGCTGGAGCCGTCCCCCCAGGCGTTCGGCAGGCGCGAGCTGGAGTTCCGGGTCCGCCGCCCCACCGGCGAGATGCGCTGGCTGAGCCTGAGCTGCCGGGTCGCGACGGGCACCGACGACCGGCCGGAGCAGGTGCTGGGCGTGGTGACGGCGACCTCGGTCCTGCGCCGCAGCGCCGACGACGTGTCCAGGATCCAGTGGCTGACCGCCGCGCTCGACGACGCCGCCACCGTCAGTGACGTCAGCCGGGTCGTGGTCACCGCGCTGCGCGAGCCGCTGGGCGCCGACCGCGTGGCGCTGGCCGAGCTGCAGGACGACCGGCTCATGGTCACCGTGCTGGACCCGCCGCAGCCCGAGGCCTGGCCGGAGATCTGGCGTTCCGAGTGGCGTTCGGAGTGGCCCGACGCGTCGGTCAGCGGCCTGCCCACGCTCCAGATGGCGCTGCGGGACGGACGGATGGACCTGTGGCCCGCCGGTACGGTCCTCGAGTCCGGCCTCGCGGGCATCGGCAGCGGGGGCCTGGCCGTCCTGCCGCTTCCCGCCAAGGGCAGGACCGCCGGTGTGTGCCTGGTCGGCTGGGACCAGCCGCACGAGTTCGTCCCCGAGGAGCGGTCCCTGCTGACCGCCACCGCGGCACTGGTCGGGGAGGCCCTCCAGCGGGCGCACGCGCACGACGCCGAGCAGGAACTCGCCACGATGCTCCAGCGCAGCCTGCTGCCCCGACGCCTTCCAGAGCTGCCCGGCGGGACGGCCGTCGCCCGCTATCTGCCCGCCCGGCGGGGCCTGCAGGTGGGTGGCGACTGGTACGACGTGATCGCGCTCTCCGAGGACCGGGTGGCGCTGGTCATCGGTGACGTGCAGGGGCACAGCGCCGGAGCGGCCACGATCATGGGTCAGATGCGTACGGCGGTCAGGGCGTACGCGGTGGAGGGCCACCCGCCCGACGTGGTCGTCTCGCACGCCAACCGTCTCCTCGTCGGTATGGAGACCGACCTGTTCGCCACGTGCTGCTACGTCGAACTGGACCTGGAGGAGGGCAACACCCTGTTCGTCCGGGCCGGGCACCTCGCACCGCTGGTCCGCCATCCGGACGGCGCCACCGAGGAGGTGCAGGTCGAGGGCGGGCCCCCGCTGGGCATCCTCGCGGAGGCGGAGTTCCCCATGACCGCCGTCGCCCTGGCCCCCGGCACGGTGCTCGCCCTGGTCACCGACGGCCTGGTCGAGGCCGCCGACCTGCCCCTGGACGAGGGCATGGACCGCACGCGTGCCGCGCTCGCCGCGGCCGATCCGGCGGATCCCGGGCGGATGGCCGACGAACTGCTCGGCGAGCTCGACCGTCGTGAGGACGACGTGGCCCTGCTGCTGCTGCGCTACGACGGCATGGAGAGCCGGCCGATACGGGCCGGCTGGGCGGTGTGGCGGCTGCCCGACGCCGTGATGCACGCCCGCCGCTTCACCTCGCGCACCCTGCGCAGGTGGAAGGTCGAGGAGGCGTCCGACGCGGTGCTGTTGGTCGTGTCCGAACTGGTCACCAACGCCCTGGTGCACACCCAGGGCCCGGTCCGTGTCGATCTGGTGCTGCGCGGGGACCGCGTGCGGGTCAGCGTGAGCGACTCCTCGCCGCGGGCGCCCGCCAAGCCGGTGATCGTGGACTGGGAGTCCACCGGCGGCCGGGGCCTGCTCCTGGTCGAGGCGATGGCGGAGTCCTTCGGCACGGTGCCGGTGGCCGGCGGCAAGCAGGTGTGGAGCGAGATCCTCGTGCCGCAGCCCGAGCCGGCTCCGGCGGAAGCCGGGCCCCGGAGGGAAGGCTGGAATCTGCCATGAGGTCCCGTGTGTGGCAGGGGCTCGCGGTGCTCGTCGCGGGGCTGCTGACGATGTCGACGGCCGCCTGCGGCGGAGAGGGCGGAGGGGAGGGCTCGGACGGCTTCACCGTCGGCCTGCTGCTCCCCAACCGGGCCACCCCCCGCTGGGAGAAATCGGACAAGCCGCTGATCGAGAAGCGGGTGAAGGAGATCTGTCCCAGCTGCAGCCTGGAGTACGCCAACGCCGACGGCGACGCGGCGAGGCAGCGGCAGCAGATCGTCTCCATGATCACCAAGGGGGTCAAGGTCCTGATCCTCGGCGCCGCCGACGCCCGGGCGCTGCGCTCCTCGATCCAGGAGGCCCGCAAGGAGGGCGTCCCGGTCGTCGCCTACGACCGGCTCGCCGAGGGCCCGATCTCGGGTTACGTCAGCTTCGACGGCGCACAGGTCGGCCGGCTCCAGGGCGAGGCGCTCCTGAAGGCCGTGGGGGAGAGGGGGAGAGGCAGGGACGTCGTCATGATGAACGGCGATCCGATCAGCGCCAACGCGGCCTGGTTCCGCAGGGGCGCGCTCTCCGTCCTCACGGACCGGGTGAACATCAGCAGGTCGTACGACACCCTGAACTGGAGCACGGAGAACGCCCACACCAACATGTCCGCGGCCATCGCCGCGCTGGGCCCGAACCGGATCGACGGCGTGCTGGCGGCCAACGACGACATCGCCGCGGGTGTCATCTCCGCTCTCAAGAGCGCCCGCGTCCGGGTTCTGCCCCCCGTCACCGGACAGGACGCCGACCTGGCGGCCGTGCGGCGCATCGTCAAGGGCGAGCAGTACATGACGGTGTACAAGCCGTTCGACGAGGAAGCGGACGCGGCCGCCGCCATGGCCGTGGCGCTGGGCCGCGGCGAGGACGTCCGCGACATCGCCACGACGACGTTCGACAGCCCCACCACCCGGAACATTCCCGCCGTCCTCCTCACCCCGCGCGCGGTGACGGTCGGCAACATCGAACAGGCCCTCGTCAAGGACGGCGTGTACACGGTGAACCAGATCTGCCCCTCGAGGCTGCGCGCCGCCTGCGAGAAGGCCGGGCTGGTGGAGTGAAAGGCCGACTCCCCCGGGAAGTTACCTCGAAGTATTGACGCGGCATGCGGCAGCGGTGATCCTCGTCCCACCATCTTGTGCAGCTCATGACAATCCAGGGGACGTGGGTAGTGACCAGTGCTCGACGCCCGTACCGCAGCCGCAAAGACGTCACCGTCGTCTCGCTGCTCCTACTCGTGCTGGCCATGACCCTCGGCCCCACGCCGAGTTCGGCCGCCGCCGCCGACTGGTGGACGCCGACCGCACGACCCGCGCCCGACTCGCAGATCAACGTCACGGGGGAGCCGTTCACGGGCACGAACTCCGCAGGCGAGGTACGCGGGTTCGTCGACGCGCACGACCACCTCTTCGCCAACGAGGGTTTCGGCGGGCGGCTCATCTGCGGCAGGACGTTCTCCGAGGCGGGGATCGCCGACGCCCTCAAGGACTGTCCCGAGCACTACCCCGACGGCTCCCTCGCGATCTTCGACTTCATCACCAACGGCGGTGACGGCAAGCACGATCCGGTCGGCTGGCCCACCTTCAAGGACTGGCCCAGGTACAACTCGCTGACCCACCAGCAGAACTACTACGCCTGGGTGGAGCGGGCCTGGCGCGGCGGCCAGCGGGTGCTCGTCAACGACCTCGTCACCAACGGCGTGATCTGCTCGGTGTACTTCTTCAAGGACCGCAGCTGCGACGAGATGACCTCGATCCGCCTCCAGGCGAAGCTGACGTACGACCTCCAGGCCTACGTCGACAAGATGTACGGCGGCACCGGCAAGGGCTGGTTCCGGATCGTCACCGACAGCGCACAGGCCCGAGACGTCGTCAAGCAGGGCAAGTTGGCGGTGATCCTGGGCGTCGAGACCTCCGAGCCCTTCGGCTGCAAGCAGGTCCTCGACATCGCGCAGTGCAGCCAGGCCGACATCGACAAAGGCCTGGACGAGCTGTACGCGCTGGGCGTGCGCAGCATGTTCCTGTGCCACAAGTTCGACAACGCGCTGTGCGGCGTCCGCTTCGACGAGGGCGGGCTCGGAACGGCCATCAACGTAGGGCAGTTCCTGTCGACCGGCACCTTCTGGAAGACCGAGAAGTGCACCGGCCCCCAGCACGACAACCCCATCGGCGGTGCCGCGGCTCCCGAGGCCGAGAAGGAACTCCCGGCGGGCGTCGAGGTCCCCTCCTACGCCGCGGACGCCCAGTGCAACACCCGCGGGCTCACCGCACTCGGCGAGTACGCCGTGCGCGGCATGATGCAACGCAAGATGATGCTCGAGATCGACCACATGAGCGTCAAGGCCACCGGCCGGGTCCTCGACATCTTCGAGGCCGCGTCCTACCCCGGCGTCCTCTCCTCGCACAGCTGGATGGACATCGACTGGACCGAGCGGGTCTACGGCCTCGGCGGCTTCGTCGCCCAGTACATGCACGGCTCCGAGCAGTTCAGCGCGGAGGCGAAGCGCACGGACGCCCTGCGCGACAAGTACGACGTGGGCTACGGCTACGGCACCGACATGAACGGCGTCGGCGGCTGGCCGGCCCCGCGTGGCGCGGACGCCGCCCACAAGGTCACATACCCCTTCAAGAGCGTCGACGGCGGCTCCGTCATCGACCGGCAGACCACCGGACAGCGGACCTGGGACCTGAACACCGACGGAGCCGCGCACTACGGCCTCGTCCCGGACTGGATCGAGGACATCCGGCTCGTCGGCGGCCAGGACGTGGTCGACGACCTCTTCCGCGGCGCCGAGTCCTACCTCGGCACCTGGGGCGCCTCCGAGAAGCACCAGGCCGGGGTCAACCTCGCCAAGGGCGCCTCGGCGACGGCGAGTTCGTCCGAGTCGAATCCGTTCACGAGCTACGCGCCCGGCCGGGCCGTGGACGGTGACACCGGCACCCGCTGGGCCGGCGACTGGAGCGACGACCAGTGGTGGCAGGCCGACCTGGGCTCCACGAACCTGGTCGGACGGGTCACCCTCGACTGGGAACGCGCGTACGGGAAGTCGTACCGCATCGACCTCTCCACCGACGGCGTGAACTGGCACACCGCCTGGTCCACCACCTCCAGCGACGGCGGCCTGGACACCGCCCGGTTCACCGGCACACCCGCCCGCTACGTCCGCGTCCAGGGCCTGGACCGCGGCACCGACTGGGGCTATTCGCTGTACGAGGTGGGCGTCCACAGCAGCTGACCCACGAGCACGGTCACCGGCCCGATCGGTACTCCGGCTCCCACATGGCGTCCTGCACCTGCTGGACCACGTCGTCCAGATCGGTGCCCGCCACCCCGTCCGCGGCGGCGCGGCGGGCGACCGCCGTCGCCACCGTCGCGGACGAGGCGCGCAGGTTCTCCACCTGCGGCAGCAGCGGCGCGCCGGGGCCGGACGGGTCGGCCAGGTCCGCCACCGCCTCGGCCGCGGCCTGGAGCATGCCGTCGGTGACCCGGGAGGCCCGCGCCACGACCGCGCCGAGCCCGAGCCCGGGGTAGACCAGCGCGTTGTTGGCCTGGCCGATGACGTACGTGGTGCCGTCCAGCTCCACCGGCGGCAGCGGAACACCGGCCGCGACGAGGGCCTTGCCGCCGGTCCACCTCAGCACCTGCTCGGGCTGCGCCTCCATCCTCTCGGTCGGGTTGGACAGCGGCAGCACGACCGGCCGCTCCACCTGCGCGGCCATGGACCGGACGACGTCCTCGGTGAACGCCCCGTGCACGGTGGAGGTGCCGACCAGAACCGTCGGACGGACCCGGTCCACGACCTCCTGGAGCCCGGCCGGTGTGTCGTCCCACTCGTCGTCGGGGCGGGCGTAGGGCCGTTGGTAGTCCCGCAGTCCCTCGGTGGACCGCAGCAGCAGGCCCTGCCGGTCCACGCACCAGATGCGGGCGGTGGCCTCGTCGTGCTTCAGGCCGTCGCGGACCATCGCGTCCCGCAGCTGGTCGGCGATGCCCACCCCGGCCGTGCCCGCGCCGAACACCACCACCCGCTGCTCGCGCATCGGCGTGCCGGAGACGCACGCCGCGTTCAGCACACACGCCAGGGCGATGGCGCCGGTGCCCTGCATGTCGTCGTTGAACGTGCAGACCTTCCCGCCGTACGTCTCCAGCAGGCGGCGGCCGTTGCCGGGGCCGAAGTCCTCCCAGTGCAGCAGGGCGTGCGGGAACAGCTCCCGCACCGTGTCGACATACGCGGCGACGAACGCGTCGTAGTCCTTCCCGCGCACCCTGCTGTGCCGGTTGCCCACGTACAGCGGGTCGTTGAGCAGCGCCTGGTTGTCGGTGCCCACGTCGAGCACGACCGGGATCGACCGGCCCGGGTGGATGCCGGCGGCGGCGGTGTAGACGGCCAGCTTGCCGACCGAGATCTGCATGCCGCCGACGCCCCAGTCCCCGATGCCGAGGATCTGCTCGGCGTCGGTGGCCACGATCAGGTCGACGTCGTCCGGACCCAGTTCCAGTGCCTCGAACGCGGGCCGCACGTCCTGCGGACGGTCCACCGACAGGAACACCCCGCGGGGGCGGCGGATCTCGTGGCTGTACCGCTTGATCGCCTCGCCCACCGTCGGGTCGTACACGATGGGCAGCAGCTCGGTCAGGTGGTCGGCCAGGAGCCGGTGGTACAGCACCTCGTTGCGGTCGTGGAGCTGCTCCAGGTACACGTTCTTCGCCAGGTCGCCGTCCTGGGAGCTCAGCTGCTCCCAGGCCCGCCCGGTCTGCTGCTCGAGCGAGAGCACACCGGGCGGCACCATGCCCACCAGGCCGTACTTCTGCCGTTCCTCCTCGGTGAAGGCGACGCCCTTGTTGCGCAGTGCGTCGCTCAGCAGGGCGCGGCCGTGGGGTTCGTCGCGGCGCGAGGACATACGCGCTCCCTCCGACGGGGGGTTCGTCCGGTCCCCGGTTTCCCGACGGCGCGGAACGCAAACCGGGCCCGGGCGGCGCGCCTCGTCGTCACACCTCGTTGAAGCCCCGGGCGGCGTCGTAGATGTCGGTGTCCACGACGACCACGGCGTTCCAGGCCACGACGTAGATGACGTTGAGGCCGTCGGACCAGATGGAGCGGGTGACCTCGTCGTTCCGGAAGGCGAGGTGGGTGCGGGGGCCGTAGGGTTCCTCGGCGAGCTCCTCGGCGAGTCGCAGCAGCCGCTCACGGTCGTCGGGTGGGAGGTAGTCGCGGAGTCTTCCCGCCCGCTCGGTGAATTCGACGTGACGCTTCATATGGGGCCGCAGTGTACGGAGGGGGCGCGGCCACTTCGAACGGTTTTCCGATCAGGCCCGCAGCGGGTTGGCGCGTGCCGCCGCCAGCAGATACCAGGCGGTGGCTCCGGTGTGCCGGTAGGGGTAGTAGCCGAACCCGAAACCGGTGTCGAGCGGACTGCTGGCCGAGACGACTCCGGACCGCTCGGCGACCGGCCTGCCCCCGATGGTCTGGCCGCCGCCCAGCAGGTCCTGCGCGCGCTCGACGGAGGCGAGCAGCCGCCGGGCGCGGGCCTCGTCCCCGGGCGCGCGGCGGTCGCGCAGGGCGAGGGCCAGGTGGGCCGTGCCTTCGAACCACACGCCGCCCCGGTCGGGCCTCGGCTGCCCCTCGGCGATCGGGGCGTCCTCGTTCGCCAGGAGACTCGCGGAGCTGAAGGTGACGCCTTCGTAGGACTGGCCCACGGGGACCGTGCTGTTGCGGCGGTCGGCCGTGTCCCAGACGGCGAGTTCGGTCGCGGCCCAGTCCAGGGAGCGGGCGTATGCGGGGGAGGCGAGGGCGAGGTGGGTCCAGGTCTGGGTGTCCTCGGGGATCGGCGACCTGTTGACGGTCACGCCGTCGTTGGTGCCGGTGTAGAAGAAGCCGCCGGAGGGCTCCCACATGCCTCTCACGAACGCCGCCGCCCACGCGCGCCGCTCCCGCCACACCCGGTCCCCGGTGAGCTTGGCGAGCGCTCCGAAGAGGCCGATCAGGTCGGTGTTGTGCTCGGTCGAGGTGAAGGGCAGCTTCTCATCGGCCCCGTTGACGCCGAACTTGTAGCCGCCGAGGGGCTCGTCGGTGCGGCCGACGCGCTCGATCCACTGGCCGATCCGCACGGCGCCGGTGAGGAAGCGCCGCTTGCCGGTCCGCTGGGCGAGCGCGCTGAGCGCGATGCCGGCCCAGGCCATGTCGCCCACCGCCGTGCCGGTGAAGCCGAACTGGGTTCCGACGTTGGCCGTGCCGTCCGCCCTGACGAAGCCGTCCGGCTGCGGCGAACCGTCGTAGAAGGTGTACGGGCCGACGTTGTATGCCTGCCGCAGTCTGCCGTCGTCGTACCCCGGGTCGTGGGCCTGGGCGTAGAGGAGCGCGTCACCGAGTGCCGCGGCCCGGGAACGGGCGCCCTCGGTGCGGGAGGCGAGGTGGGCCAGGACGGCGAGGGCGTTGTCGTAGGTGAACGCCGTGCTGAACAGGCCGGCCTGGTCGGTGTAGCTCTGGGCCAGCCGGATGGTGCCGTGCTCCGGGTAGGCGTCCGTGGCGGCGGCGAGGAAGGCGTACGCGCGGCGCGGGGCGGTCGAGGCACGTTCCGCGGCAGCGGCAGCGGCAGCGGCAGCGGCCGGGCCGGCGCCGGTCGCGGTCAGGGCTGCGGCGCCGGCACCGAGTCCGGTGCCGATGAGCGCACGGCGGCTGAGCAGCGGGCCTTTACTGCCGTTCATGGGTCTCCTCGAAGTCGCGGTTGAGGTCGCGGTTGAGAGCGCTCTCACAGACGCGCGCTCATTGTGCTGTGGGGTCGGGCCCGGGTCAACGTCACAAGTCACCAACCGCCCTGCGTCTTTGCTGTCCAATTCATACATTCGCGCCGCTTTGAACTCATCCCGAGGCTTCCCTAGATTAAAGCGGAATTCCCAGCTCCACTGTTGACCCGTCATTGATCACCGCTATAGTGAAGGACTGTCAAATCCTGCACATTCAAAGATGAGTTCTGGCGCACCTCCCGGCATGTTTGGAGACCCGGTGGACCAGCGAGGGAAGGTCGAGGAGAGCGCTCTCATTTCCGCTCCGGCCGATTCCGTTTATCTGGCCGTGAGTGATGTCCGTCGCATGGGCGAGTGGAGCCCGGAATGTGTCGGCGTCTGGTCTCGGAATCAAAAGTTCCAGGCCGGATCCCGCTTCATCGGATTCAATCGCCGACGTTTGTGGTTCTGGTTCACCTCATGTACGGTCGTGCGCGCCGAACATGCGCGCGAATTCGCTTTCGAGGTCCGGACGTTCGGCATGCCGGTGGCACTGTGGGGCTACCGCTTCGAGGACCGGGAGGGGGAAAGCCTGGTGACGGAGTACTGGGAGGACCTGCGGACCGGACGCAGCGCCCCGGTCGCCAAGCTTCTCGGCCTCGTCTTCACCGGCACGCCGCCCGCCCACCGTGCCGCGGTCAACCGGGACGGCATGCGAAGGACCCTGGCCAGGATCAAGGCGGCAGTGGAACGTGGAAAGAATCCACGGACGAGCGGCATATGAAATGCCGCTTTTCAACGGGGGAGTTCACAGATGAACACAGGTTCGTTAGAAGGAAGATTTTCCGAGGACGATGACGCGATCACCCTGCACCGTAAGTACGTGAGCAGGGGACGCAGTCAACTGGCGTCAATGTTCGGCGGACTGGTCGAGCAGTCCGCGTCCGGAGCCCGTGTCGTGACCACCGACGGGCAGGAATTCCTCAACTGTGGGGGATACGGAGTCTTCTTCACCGGGGCGGGACATCCGCATATCGTCGCGGCGGTGCAGCGACAGGCGGAACAACAAGCCCTTTCCACCCGCCTCTTCCTCGACCCGGCCGTCGGTCCGGCCGCCCGGGAGCTCGTCTCCGTGGCACCGGCCGGGCTCGAGCGGGTGCACTTCGCCGGATCCGGCACGGAGGCCACCGAGGCGGCCATCAAACTGGCCAGGGCGCACGGCAAGCGCCGGCTGATCTCGATGGAGAACGGTTACCACGGCAAGACCCTCGGCGCCCTGACCCTGACGGCGAAGGCCCTCTACCAGACCCCCTTCCGGCCGCTGCTGCCCGACGTCACCCACGTCCCGTTCGGTGACGTCCCCGCGCTCGCCGAGGCGCTGCGGGCCGGCGACGGCGACGCCTGCGTCGTGGTGGAACCCGTCCAGAGCGAGGCCGGCGTCGTCCTGCCGCCGCCGGGCTACCTCAAGGAGGTGGCCGCACTGTGCCGCGAGCACGGCGCCTTCCTCGTGGTGGACGAGGTGATGACCGGGCTGGGACGGCTCGGCGCCTGGTGGGGCTGTGACCTCGCCGAGGTCCGGCCGGACGTGCTGCTCGTCGGCAAGGCCCTGTCCGGGGGCGTCGTACCGGTGTCCGCCGCGCTGGCGACCCCGGAGGCGTTCGAGCCCTTCGACGCCGACCCCTACCTGCACACCTCCACCTACTCCGGGGCACCGATCGCGATGGCCGCGGCTCGCGCCACCGTCGAAGTGATCCGTGACGAAGGGCTGGTCGGCCGGTCCGCCGAGATCGGCGCGCGGCTCCTGGACGCCCTGCGCGCCATCGCCGCCGACCGGGCACCGGGCCTGGTCCGCGAGGTGCGCGGTGCCGGTCTGCTCATCGGCATCGAGCTCGCCGACGCCAGCCAGGCCGGGGAGTTGCTGCTGGAGATGGTCGACCGCCACGTGGTGGTCAACCACTCGCTCAACGCGCACCCCGTGGTCCGCCTCACGCCTCCCGCCGTCATCACGCCGCAGGAGGAAGCCCAGCTGCTGGAAGCGGTGGACGGCTCCCTCACGGCCATGGCGAAGACCTTCTCCTGACCTCTTCCGCACTTTCCGCGACGGCCCGCGAAGGGCTGCGAAAGGCCTCGACATGACCCTGTCGACCAAGACCGTCCTGCTGACCGGGGGCGCCGGCGTCCTCGGTACGGCCCTCATACCGCAGTTGCACCGCTACCAGGTCATCGGCCTGGCCCACCACCGGCCCCCCGCCGGATGCGACCGGGTGGTGCATGGTGACGTCTCCAAGCCCCTGCTGGGGCTGGACGCCGCCGCCTACCGCGAGCTCTGCGCCGACGTGGACGTCGTGGTCCACGCGGCGGGCATGGTGAAGTTCAGCGGCACCGCCGAGGAGATGGAGACCCTCAACGTCGAGGGCGCCCGGCAGATCTCGCGGTTCGCTCTCGACGCCGACGCCCCGATGGTCCACGTCAGTACCGCGTACGTGGCACGTCTCGAGGAGATCCGTGCGGCCGGCGGCGACGAGACCGGGCGGGCCGGCAGCAGTCCCGCCCTGTACGTGTCGTCGAAGGCGGCCGGCGAGAAGATCGTCACCGACAGCGGCGCGCAGGTCGTGATCGTGCGCCCGTCGATCATCATCGGCGACTCCGTCACCGGCGAGATCTCCGAGGCACAGGGACTGCACACGTTCGCCCACAACGTCCTGCGCAACCGGCTGCCCTTCGTGCCCAGCGCCCCCGAGGGCCACGTGGACTTCGTCGCGCAGGACGTGGTGGCCCGGGCGATCGTGTCCCTGCTCGACACCGACGTGCGGTCGGGCGAGTACTGGCTCAGCGGCGGCCCCCACGCGCTCACCACCCACCGGCTCGTGGAACTGATCATCGAGGAGGCGGCCGCCGAGGGCCTCCACGTCGACCCCCTTCGTGTGCTGGCCCCGGACATCGTCGAGCGCCTGGTGCGCCCGGCCTTCTTCGACGTGGTGCCCGACTGGGCGACGACCCGGCTCGACCGCCTGCTGGACATGACCGCCGTGCTCTTCCACGACTATCCGATCCCCACGTCGCTGGCCGAGATCCCCGGCTGCGAGGCGGCCGCGGACGTCAAGGCCAACGAGGAGGCGTGGCGGGCATCCCTGCGCCACATGATCAAGAGCCGGTACGACGTCTACGCCTCGGCCTGAGAGCCGACGCGTCACGAGCGAGGGAATGACCATGAGCGCCGAGCAGGCCTTCGGGCACCGGCAGAACTACCTGACGACACGCGCGGAGTACCTGGGTGCCTTCGGGGTGGCGGCGGTCGCCTTCCTGTGGCACATCGACGAGGTGCGCTGGGGTCCGGCGATCCTGCTGTTCCTCTACATCGACCTCATCGGCTACATCCCGGGCCTGATCGCCTACACGCTGTCCAAGGACGCCAGGATCCACCCGGTGTTCCACGTCCTGTACAACGTGATGCACACCTGGATCACCGCGGGAACGGTGATCCTGCTGTGGGCGTGGCTGGTGCGGCCGGAGTGGGCGCTTCTCGTGGTCCCGCTGCACCTGTTCGGCGACCGGGGGCTGCTCGGCAACTACGCCAAGCCCATCGACCTGCCCTTCGAGCACTTCGAGACCGGCAGGCAGAAGGCCCACCGCGCGCAGCGGGCGGAGGCACACGCGATATGACCGCCCCCCGACCGGCCGCCCTGGACGGCCTCGCCGCGTACGCCGACCACCCGAGCGGTTTCCTCGCGTACAACGACGGGGTCGAGCACTTCACCTCCGCGGCCGTGCCGGGCGTCGTCGCCCACCGGCGCCGCGGCAACAGTGTCTTCCTCTTCGGCGGGCCGTTCGCGCCGCCGGAGCACCGCGCCGACCTGCTGGCCGAGTTCCAGGCACGGGTGGTCGGCAGCCGGCGCCGGCTCGTGGCGGCGCAGGTGCGGGCGACGGACGTGGAGCTGTTCACCCGACAGGGCTGGACCGTCAACCAGTTGGGCAGCTCGTACAGCATCGACCTGGGCGCGTTCTCGCTCAGGGGCAAGGCCCTCGCCAAGATCCGGCAGAACATGGCCCGGGCCCGGCGCGAAGGGGTGACGGTCCGTGAGGTGTCCGCGCTCGCGCAGCCCGCGGCGCTGGACGAGATCGACCGCAGGTGGCTGCGCGACAAGGGCTGGCACGTCAAGCGGATGACGTTCCTGGTGGGCGAACGCCAGGGCCGCGGCGCCCCGCACCGGCGGCTGTTCGTGGCCGAACGGGACGGGAAGGTCATCGGCTACATCACCTACTCGCCCGCGTACGGCGCCCGCCCCGGCTGGCTGTACGACCTGACCCGGCGTACTCCGGATGCCTCGGTCGGCACCATCGAGCTGATCAACTTCACGGCGCTGGAGACGTTCGCCGAGGAGAAGGCCGAGTGGCTCCACCTCGGACTGACCCCGTTCGCGGGACTCGGCGCCGAGCCGACCATGGCCAGCCCCCTGCTGACCCGCATGGTGAGACTGATCGCCGAGCGAGGGGCGTTCGTCTACCCGGCCCGCACCCAGCAGGCGTTCAAGCTCAAGTGGGCGCCCCATGTGATCGAACCCGAGTACGTGGCCTTCAGGGGCGGCCCCAGGCCGTCCTCCCTGTGGCAGCTGTTCCGCATCACCAACGCAATCTGAACCGACCGACCGTGAGGAAGAGACCATGACGTCGAACATCGCACCCGAGGCCGACTGGGACCTGGCGCCCAACGTGCTGGAGGGGGCCCGTGAGCTCAGACTCAGCCCCGAGCAGTGCGACCTCGACTACTGGATCGCCAACGTCGCCCAGGGCACCCTCAAGGGCCTGGTCAACGGCCACCACCCGGACGCCCCGACCCCGGAGTACATGCTCAAGCCCGGTCCCCTGCGCGACGCCCTCCTCTTCGAGTTCTCCTTCCGCTCCATCGCCGAGGACAAGGCCGCGCGCGCCATCACCTCCCTGGTGGCCAACGCGCCCGACGTGAAGTCCATGGAGTTCTACGCCACCCAGCTGCTGGACGAGGCCCGGCACGCGCAGGCGTTCCGCGCCCACATGACCGAGGTGGGCGTCCCGCAGGCGGAGCTCGACGACGTCATCGAGCAGTACGCGGGCGAGCACCAGCGAGGCGTCCTGGACCCGCTGGAGGCGTTCGGCCTCGACGTGATGAACGGACCGCACCCGTACGTCTCCGGGGTCGCCGTCCTGACCATCCTCGTCGAAGGGGTGCTGGCGCCGACCGGCGAGCTCAGCGAGCACAAGTGGAAGATCGTCGACCCGGCGGCGGCGAGCGTCGAGCGCGGAGCCGGCATCGACGAGATCCGGCACCTGACCGTGGGCAGCGAGATCGTCAGGCGCAGCCTCGAACAGGACCCGGGTATCAAGGAACACCTCGTGGACGTGGTGCGGCGCGGCAACGAACTCTGGGGCACCCTGCCGGTGTTCGCGGTGCTCCAGCGCCGGGAGGAGCTGTTCCAGGCGGGCATCGAGCAGATCGCCGACGTCATCGGCGACCACGAGATCTGGCCCGGACGCCGTCTGCTGGACAGCACGCCGGAGGAGCGGATCACCACCGCGCTGGAGTGGGCCGGGGCGACCCAGACCGCCCGGCTCGCGTACATGGGGATGGGCGAGTGAGCGATCGTCCCGACGAGACGGCCGCGGCCGACCGGCTGACGGTCGGGCTGCCGGACGGCGCCGAACTCGCGGTGCACCACTGGCCGGGCGCGCCCGGCGAACCCCTGGTCGTGGTGTGGCCCGCCCTCGGCGTACGGGCACGGTTCTACCGGCGTTTCGCCACGACCCTCGCGGCCCAGGGCCTCGGCGTGGCCGTGGTCGACCTGCGGGGACACGGCGACAGCCGGCCCCGGCCGGACGCCTCGGCCCGCTACGGCTACCACGAGCTGGCCACCGTCGACTACCCGGCCGTCTTCGCCGCCCTGCGCGAACGGGCCCCGGGCAGCCCGGTGTTCCTCCTGGGCCACAGCCTCGGCGGCCAGATCGGCCTGATGTACGCCGCCAGGAACCCGGCCGACCTGGACGGCGTGCTGCTCGTGGCCGCCGGTACACCGCACTTCCGGACGTATCCGGGGCTCACGGGGCTGATCCCGCTGCTCGGCACCACCGTCGTCGCGGGCGTCGCCCGCGTGCGCGGCTACTGGCCGGGCGACGTACTGCGTTTCGCCGGACGGCAGTCCCGGGTGCTGGTGGGCGACTGGGCCCGGATGGCCCGGACCGGCCGCTACCGCCCGGCCGGGGCCGACGTCGACTACGAGGACCTGATCGGTGCGCTGCGCCTGCCGGTCCTTGCGGTGTCCGTCGGAGGCGACGTGCTGGCCCCGCCCGGCGCCGTGGACGCGCTGACCGGCCTGCTGCGCGGCGCCGACGTGTCCCGGTGGCACCACGGCGAACGGCTCAGCCACATGGCGTGGGCCAACCGGTCGGAGCCGATCGCCGACGAAATCGGCCGGTGGATCGGCAAGACCCTCACCGGACAGTCATGGCACGCACCTTCAGGGGGAGACGGCGATGCGGTTTCTTGAACGCGAGCGGCAGACGCTGGAGAAGTTCCTCCCGGGACTGGACGGCCGACTGGCCGCCCTGACCCTGCAGGAACGGGAGCGGCCGCAGGGCCCCGCGCTCGCCCTCTTCAAGGAGGCGGGCGGCTCCGGGGTGGTGGTTCCCTCGGAGCACCGGGGCCTGGGCGCGAGTGCCGTGGAGGCCGTACGGCTGCAGCGCGCCATCGGCTCGCGCAGCCCGTCCCTCGCGGTGGCCACCACCATGCACCACTTCTCGGTCGCCGGACTGATCCAGGCGTACGAGGTCACCAAGGGCATGGAGTGGATGCTGCTCGAAGCCGTCGCCGACCAGGGGCTGCTGATGGCCTCCGGGTTCGCCGAGGGCAGGTCCGGCCAGTCGATCCTCGCCTCCTCGATCACGGCCAGGCAGGACGGCGACGCCATCGTCCTCAACGGCTCCAAGAAACCGTGCAGCCTGTCCGCGTCGATGGACCTGCTGACCGCCTCCGTCATGCTCGACACCGAAGGCGGCCCGCAACTCGCCGTGGCGGTGGTCCCCGCGGCCACGCCGGGCATCTCGGTGCACCCGTTCTGGGGCACCGCCGCGCTGGCCGGCGCGGAGAGCGACGAGATACGGCTGGAGGACGTCCGGGTCCCGCCGGACATGGTGGTCCGCACCGAACTGGGCGATGACGGCAGCCTGGACGACATCCAGACCGTGGGCTTCATCTGGTTCGAGCTGATGATGGCGGCCTCGTACCTGGGCATGGCGAGCGCGCTCGCCGAGCGTGTCCTCGACGGTGGGAGGGCGGACCCGGCCGAGCGGGCCCGGATCCTCGTCGAACTGGAGGCGGCGATGGGCGGCGTCGTGGGCGCCGCGGCACCGCTGGACGCGGACGGCCCCGTCGGCCAGGCCGAACTGCTCCAGTCACTGGTGTGCCGGTTCTCGGTGCAGGACACCATCGACCGCGTGGTGCCGCGTTGCCTGGAGGCGCTCGGCGGCATGTCCTACGTCTCCAGCGACGAGACGTCCTACCTGGCTGCCTGCGCCGCGGCCCTGAAGTTCCATCCGCCGTCCCGGGCCTCGTCCGCGGCGGCCCTGTGCATGGCCTTCGAGGGGGGCCCGCTGGTCATCGGCTGACCCGGGCCGGGCCCGGGGCGGACCGGCCGCACGAGCACCACGTACCGAGACATCTCATCGAGATCAGATCATCGCACCGGAGGAACCCGTAGTGGCCTGCTTCATACGTGTCGAGGGATTACTGTCCGACCGGGACGCCGACCAGGTGTTCGACCGCATCCGTGACTTCGAGCGCTACTCCGACCACACCGACGCCGTCCGCGAAGTCACGGTGACCGCCGACGAGGCGGGCACCGTCGACTCGGCCTGGGCCGTGAACTTCCGCGGCGGCGTGCTGACCTGGACCGAGCGGGACGTCGTCGACGCCGCCGCCCGGCAGATCACCTTCGAACAGCTCACCGGCGACTTCGCCCGGTTCGTCGGCACCTGGGACGTCCGGCAGGCCGGTGCCGACGTCGTGGTGCTGTTCGCCTGCGAGTTCGACATGGGCATCCCCAGCCTCGAGCCGATCATCAACCCGGTCGCCATGCGCGCGCTGAGCGACAGCATCGGGCTCATCCTGCGCGGGCTCCTGGGCCAGGAGATCGAGCTCACCAGCAGCCGGCGGGACTCCGCGGTCGTCGGCTCGTGACCGCCCCGGCGGCGCATGGCCGCGGATCACGCCCGCTGCGCCTGGCGTTCATCTGCGCCGGTGTCGTCATGGTCTACCTGGACAGCACGGTGGTGGGGGTGGCGCTGCCCGACATCCAGTCCGAACTGGACATCGGGGTCTCGGCACTGCAGTGGGTGTTCGACATCTACGTCCTCACCTTCGCCTGCTTCCTCCTCACGGCGGGGACGCTCGGCGACACCCTGGGACGCGGCCGGGTCTTCCTGGTGGGCCTCGTCGGATTCACCGCCGCGTCGGTGGCGTGCGCGCTGTCCGGGACCATCGAGGCGCTGCTCGTGGCCCGGGCCGTCCAGGGCGTGTTCGGCGCAGTCATGATCACGGTGTCGCTGGCCCTGATCCGCCAGCTCTACACCGAGGAACGGGCCCGGGCCTCGGCGGTGGCGGTGTGGGCCGGCGTGGGCGGGGTGGCGCTGGCCGCCGGGCCGATCGTCGGTGGGCTGCTCGTGGACGCGTACTCCTGGCAGAGCATCTTCTGGATCAACCTGCCGATCGGTGTGGTCGCCATCGCGGCCCTGGCCCGACTGCTGCCGCTCGGCGCGGGGGCCCGCAGCGAGCGGGGAGCGGCGGGCCGGCGGATCGACTGGACCGGGCAGGTGTTGTTCGTCGCCGGTATCGGCGTGATGGCGTACGCGCTGATCGAGGCCGGCGAGCGGGGCTGGGGTTCGGCGCGCATCCTCGGGCTGCTCGGCGGTTCGCTGCTGGTGCTCGTGCTGTGTGTGCGGTGGGAGAGGCGGGTTCGCAGTCCCATGCTGCCGCTGGCGCTGCTGCGCAACCGGGTGGTGCTGATGACCTGCTCGGTGAACTTCCTCGGCTTCTTCGGCCTGTTCGGGATCATCTTCCTGCTCACCCTGTTCCTCCAGCAGGTGAACGGGCTCACCCCCGTGCAGACCGGGCTGCGGCTGCTGGCGCTGACCGTGTCCATCACCGTGGCGTCGGTGCTGGCACCGGCCGTCGCCGGCCGACTGGGGACACGGCTCGCCATCGTCCTCGGGTCGCTGGTGGCGGCGGGCGGATTCGTGGCGCTGCTGGGCATGGAGGCCGGCAGCGGCTTCGGCACCTACTGGTGGCCGCTCGTGCTGATCGGCGCCGGCGTGTCCGTGGTGGGGGCGCCGGCCACCGTGGCACTGCTGTCGGCCGTGCCCCCGGAGCAGGCCGGTGTCGCATCGGGCATGTCCCAGACCTGCCGACAGGTCGGCGCCGTCTTCGGCGTGGCCCTGTCCGGCACGCTCGTCCAGCGGGAGCTGCACTCGGGCCTGCCCGACGTCCTGGCCGCGGTCCCGCTGCCGGGCGCGGCCCGCGAGAAGTTGGCCGAGGCCATCGAGCACGGGCGCCTGAACGACATCCCCGCCCAGTCGCCGTCCCTGCGCGAGCACGTCCTGCGCTCGGTCGGCGACCTGATGACCCAGGGCTTCCACGCGGCCGTCCTCGTGGCGGCGGCGGGCGCGGCGCTGGGAGCGGTGGCGGCGGCGGTACTGCTGAGCCGCCGGGAGCCGACGGGCGCGACGGCGGACGGCCAGGAGCCGAAGGTGGCGTAGGCGCCGGCGAGACCGGCCGGGCCGTGTGGCCCGGGCGGATCCGGATGGCACGCCCCGTACCCTGCTTCGGGTGGCGGGTTCCGGGGCACTCGGCGGGCGGATCACCCGAGCTCGAAGGAGGCAGCCGTGGACGAAGGGGACACGGACGACGTTCGTCTGTCGCCGGGCGAACACCTCGCCCTGCTGCGGATCGAGGCAGCGCTGGGACGCGACCGGCGCTTCGCGCGGGCCATGCGCGGCAGGCCCGCGGGGCCGTGGTCGGCCGTGCGGCGCTTCGCCCGCGCGAAGCGCCGCAGGCCCACCGGGCCGTGGCTGGCCGTGTCGGTCCTGGCACTGGCGTGCGCGTCGGTGCTCCTCGCGGTGCTGGGCATCCGCACCGCCGACCCCGCCGTCGTGTGGTGCTTCGCCGCGCTGTGGCCGCTCACCCTGCTCCAGACCTTCCGACTGCTGCGCCGCCTGACCCACCGCGACGACCGCGACCCACGCCGGATGTGATCTCCCCGGGGAGCGGCCCGGACCGACCGGTGCCCGCGTCCCCGGCGGCCGCCCCACCCCACCGCACGCCGACCTCCCGGCCGACTCATCACGGTCGCGGCCCGGCCGCGCCGCCCGGCGGCACACGCGCCGTGTCCGGCTCGCCGCGGCAGGGAACAACAACGCGCAGGGGTCGGCTCGCCGCGGCAGAGGACAACGCACCCGGTCGGCTCGCATCCGCTGCGCACGCATCGTGCTCAGTTCTGCCGCCGCATGACATGCGCCGAGCTCAATTCCACTGCGGCAGGGCACGCGTCGTGTTCAGCTCCGCCGCCGGACCGCGCTGTGCTCAGTCGTGCCGCCGGGGCACACGTGCTGTGCTCAGTGCTGCCGCCGCAGGGCACGCGCCGCGCTCGGTTCCGCCGCGGCGGCGCAGGCGGTGTGTTCAACTCCGCCTGCGCCGCCGTAGCGCACGCATAGTCGTCCGCTCTGCCGTCGCACCGGCACCCTGTTCAGCTCGTCGACGCCGCCACCCGCAGGGGCACGGTGCCAGGGGCCGTCTCGCCGTCGGTCTGGGGGGCGATGCCGGTCCACCAGTCGGGGCCCTCCTCTATGTAGCGGAGCAGGATGCCCTCTCTGATGGCCCAGGGGCAGAGTTCCACGGTCCGGATGCCGGTCAGTTTGAGGGCGGTGTGGCCGACGATCGCGCCCGCGAGACTCTGCCGGGCCCGCGGCGCGGAGATGCCCGGCAGCAGCGCACGCTCGGTCGCGGGGAGGGCGACGAGGGTGTCAATGGCGCGGCGCAGGTCGGAGCGGTGCAGGACACGGTTGACGAACGGACCGTCACGCCCGGGCGCGGCTCCGCACAGCCGGGCCAGTTGCTGGAACGTCCTGGAGGTGGCGACGGCGGTGCGCGGACCCTCCCAGCGGATGCGGGCCGAGACGTCACGCAACTGGTGGCGCACCTTGCGCCGCAGCGCCTTCACTTCCTCCGGTGAGGGAGGGTCCCCGGTGCGGAAGAACTCGTTGGTCAGCCGGTTCGCGCCGAGCGGCAGCGCCGCCGCGAACTCCGGCAGCCGCCCCCGCCCGAAGGCCACCTCCAGGGAACCGCCGCCGATGTCGAACAGGGCGAGCGGCCCGCACCGCCAGCCCAGCCAGCGCCGCGCGCCGAGGAAGGTGAGCTCGGCCTCCACCTCGCCCGGCAGGGTGCACATCCGCACCCCGGTCCGGTCGTGCACGGCGCGCAGCACGTCCAGCCGGTTCGGCGCCGACCGCACGACGGCGGTCGCGAACGCCAACGGGCCCGCCGCTCCCCACCGTTGGGCCTTGCGGGCGGCCGCCTCCACCGCCTGCGCCAGCTGCTCCACCGCCTCGTCGCCGATATGGCCGTCCGGCGCCACCTGTTCGGACAGCCGCAGCTTCCACTTGGCGGTGTGCACCGGCAGCGGCACCCCGCCCTCCACGTCCGCGACCACCAGCCGCACCGTGTTCGACCCAGCGTCCACCACTCCTACACGCATGGTGGCTGCGTACCCCCACGCGCGTGCGTAATGCGCGCCTCCGGGGAGATGAGCGACCGATGTTCGGGTACCCGGCGCCCATGCGAAACATCCTGAAGCACCGTCACACACACAAGGAGCCGACCCGAAACGCGACGGAGGAGGTCCTGGAGGAGCTCGAGCAGGAGGGCGAGGAGGACGACGTCGACACGTCGGAGCCGACGCGCGGCGGAACGGGCGACCCGATATCGCCCAGCCCGGACGCCAACCGCAGGACCGCCGAGGGCCGCCCCTCCGAGTGATGTCGTCCGAACGGGTGTGACCAACGCGCCGGGCGGGTGTTTCGCCCGGCGCGGGCACTTCCCCGGCGCGGCGCTGGCAAGGCATCCCCCATGACGGGCGTGGCCCGGTCGCGGAGGGAGGCGTCGCGTGGAGCGCGAACGGACTGACGGGGCTGCTGCGAAGGCGGCCACCGCGAAGCTCGTCGACGCGGTCGACGCCCGGCTGCCGTTGTACGACGGGGGCGGCGGGATGCTGCGCAAGGCGTTCCCCCACCACTGGTCGTTCTTCCTCGGTGAGCTGGCGCTCTACAGCCTGATCGTCCTGCTGCTGACCGGCGTCTGGCTGACCTTCTTCTTCAAACCCGAGATGCGCGAGGTCGTCTATCACGGCTCGTACGTGCCGCTGCAGGGCATCCGCATGTCCGCGGCCTTCGACTCCACCCTTCACATCAGCTTCGACGTGCGCGGCGGCCTGCTCATCCGGCAGATGCACCACTGGGCGGCCCTCGTCTTCGTCGCCGCGATCGGTGTGCACCTGCTGCGCATCTTCTTCACCGGGGCCTTCCGCAGGCCGCGGGAGATCAACTGGGTGATCGGCGTCACCCTCCTCGTGCTCGCCCTGGCCGAGGGCTTCGCGGGCTACTCCCTCCCCGACGACCTGCTCTCCGGCACGGGACTGCGCATCGCCCAGGGCATCATGCTGTCGCTGCCGGTGGTGGGCACCTACGTGAGCATGTTCGCGTTCGGGGGCGAGTTCCCCGGGCAGGACATCGTGCCCCGGCTGTACAGCCTGCACATCCTGCTGCTGCCCGGCGTGCTGATCGCGCTGGTCACGGTCCACCTGACCCTCGTCTTTTACCTCAAGCACACGCAGTGGCGAGGTCCGGGCAAGACGAACGCGAACGCCGTCGGCAAGCCGATGGTCCCCCAGTTCGCGGTGTCCTCGGCCGGCCTGTCCTTCATGGTCGCCGGCGTGCTGACCCTGCTCGCCGGCATCGCGCAGATCAACCCGGTCTGGGTCTACGGCCCCTACCGCGCGGACGTCGTCTCGACCGGCTCCCAGCCCGACTTCTACGTCGGCTTCCTGGAGGGCGCGCTACGGCTCGTACCGCCCTGGGAGACCAACCTCGCCGGGCACACCGTCATGTGGAACGTGCTCCTGCCGGCCGTCGTCCTTCCCGGGCTCTTCTTCCTCGTCCTGTACCTGTATCCGTTCGTCGAGCAGCGGCTGACGGGGGAGTGGGAGCAGGAGCACCATCTGTGCGACCGCCCGCGCGAACGCCCCGTCCGCAGTGGACTCGGCGTCGCCGGCATCGTCTTCTACGGCGTCCTGCTGCTGGCCGGCGGCAACGACATCATCGCCCAGACGTTCCGCATCTCCGTGAACGCCCTCACCTGGATCCTGCGCGTCGCCCTCGTCGTGGGCCCGTTCCTGGCCTTCATGGTCACCCGGCGCCTGTGCCACGCCCTGCTGGAGTCGGAGCGCGAACGCCTCACCGGGGGCGAAGGGACCGGTGAGGTGCGTCAGTCCGTCGCCGGGGGCTACGAGAGCGATCACCGGCCGGTGGAGAGGTTCCGGCCCGGCGCCCCCAGAACGCCGGTCAGCCCGGCCGGCCGGAGTCCCGGTCGGCGTACTGGAACACCATTCCGAACACCCCGGCTCCCAGGACGCCGACGCCGATGAGGAAGAGCCACAGCCCGTACACCACCCCGGTGGCGGCGACCGCGAACCCGGCGGCGGTGAGGATCGGCCAGCGGCTCTCCGGAGGGAAGAACTCCAGCGGCCCGGCGCCGTCGGCCACCTCGGCGTCGGAGCGGTCCTGGGGGCGGCGTCCCCTGCGCCGGTGGTTCATCGCGCAGAAGAACGAGATCACCGAGGCCATGAGACACGAGACGATCAGCGCCGCCGTGCCGGCCGGATCGGCGTGCGACCAGATGCCGTAGAGCACCGCGGTGCCCGCGAAGAAGAGGGCGACAACGCCGAACAGCAACGCCTCAGTCCTCATGGGGCATGTGCTCCTGTTTCCGCTGTTCGATGGCCGGATGGTGCAGATCGAAGGCCGGGGACTCCGAGCGCACCCGGGGCAGGGCGACGAAGTTGTGCCGGGGCGGCGGACAGGACGTCGCCCACTCCAGTCCCCGCCCGTAGCCCCAGGGGTCGTCCTCGGTGACGCGGCGGCCGTGCCGGGAGGTGTGCCACACGTTGTAGAGGAAGGGGAGGGTGGAGACGCCCAGCAGGAACGCGCCCACCGACGACAGGGTGTTCAGCAGCGTGAAGCCGTCCGAGGGGAGGTAGTCGGCGTACCGGCGGGGCATGCCCTCCTCACCGAGCCAGTGCTGCACCAGGAAGGTCAGCTGGAACGCCGGGAACAGCAGCCAGAAGTGCAGCTTGCCCAGGCGCTCGTCCAGCATCCGGCCGGTGAACTTGGGCCACCAGAAGTAGAACCCGGCGAACATCGCGAAGACCACGGTGCCGAACAGCACGTAGTGCAGGTGCGCGACGATGAAGTACGAGTCGGTGAGGTGGAAGTCGAGCGGCGGCGACGCGATGAGTACCCCGCTCAGCCCGCCCAGCAGGAACGACACCAAAAAGCCCATCGCCCACAGCATGGGTGTCTCGAACGACAGCGAGCCGTGGCGCATCGTGCCGATCCACGCGAAGAACTTGATGCCGGTCGGCACTGCGATCAGGAACGACATCAGCGAGAAGAACGGCAGCAGCACCGCTCCGGTGGCGAACATGTGGTGCGCCCACACCACCGCGGACAGCATGGTGATCGTGATCGTCGCGCCGACCAACGGCAGGTACCCGAACAGCGGCTTGCGCGAGAACACCGGGATGATCTCCGAGACGATCCCGAAGAACGGCAGCGCCACGATGTACACCTCGGGATGCCCGAAGAACCAGAACAGGTGCTGCCACAGGATCGCCCCGCCGTTCGTCGCGTCGAAGATGTGCGAGCCGAACTTCCGGTCCGACTCCAGCGCCAGCAGCGTCGCCGTCAGCACCGGGAACGCGGGCAGTACCAGGATCGATGTGAACAGCACGTTCCAGGTGAAGATCGGCATCCGGAACATCGTCAGTCCCGGAGCGCGCAGACACATGATCGTGGCGATGAAGTTGACCGCGCCCAGGGTGGTCGACACGCCGGTGACCACCAGCCCCATCACCCACAGGTCACCGCCCGCGCCGGGGGAGTGGTAGGCGCTGTTCAACGGCGCGTACGCGAACCAGCCGAACGCCGCCGCCCCGCTCGGCACGACGAAGCCCGAGACGACCATGAGGCCACCGAAGAGGTACATCCAGTACGACAGGGCGTTCAGCCGGGGGAAGGCCACGTCCGGCGCGCCGATCTGCAGCGGCATCACGGCGTTCGCGAACCCGGCGAACATCGGGGTCGCGAAGAGCAGCATCATGATCGTGCCGTGGATGGTGAACAGCTGGTTGTAGCCGTCCTCGCTGAGGAACTGGAGCCCGGGGCGGGCGAGTTCGGCCCGCATCGCCATCGCGAGCAGCCCGGCGAGGAGGAAGAAGCAGAAGGCCGTGACCATGTACAGGCGGCCGATCACCTTGTGATCGGTCGTGGTCGTCCAGCGCAGCACCGTACCGCCGAAGGATTTCCGGGGGGCGGCAGGGCGCCGGGGCCCGGCGGTGCGGTCCGAGAGTTCGGTCATCGTCCTCCTCGTCCTCCTCGTCCTCCTGGAATGCGCGCCTCGCGAGCGGCAGCCCGACGCTACTGCCGCGACCCGGCGCGGCCGCTCACGCCACGCCTCGCGTTGCGCCGTCGGAGGGGTCTGCGGCACCCGCGCGTATTCCGGCGGCGGAGGGTACCCGGGGACAATGGACACCATCCACTACGAAGCAGCCGGGGCCGGCACCACCTTCGGATTCGTCGTCATCCTCGTCGGCGGCCTGATCATCACCGGCGCGTTGGTGTGGGCCGTCCGGCTCGGCATCAAGGTGCGCGGGCGCGAGCAGGCGCATCTGAGGCCCGGTGAGAGCCATCCCCGCCTTCCGGAGGACGGGCCGGTCCGCGAGGCCCGGGAGGTCCGCGAGCCCGACGAGGTGCCCCGCGCGGCCGACGGGAGCGAACGCCTCACCCCGCACGAACTCAGGAACTCCGGCAGCAGGCGCAGCGAGGACCAGACGCCCCCGCGCTGGGACGAGGGCTCCAGCGGCTCGTTCGGCAGCGGCGGTGTCGGCGGGAGGTGAGCGGGCCGACGGGCCCGGCTTCCCGGGTACGCGGGGCGCGGGAGTTTGGCCGTGGCGCGAACGGGGACTCGGTCCGTACACCCGACACATGGGGACGTACCCCCGCCGACATGTGGGGACGAAGCGACCGTAGAAGGAAGATGAAGCAACCGTGACCGCGCACGCCATGGAGAACCCGGTTGTCCGAAGGCCCGAGACGGGCTGGGCGAGGGCCCAGCGCCTGCGGGGCAAGAGCGTACGCACCTGGATCTCGGCCGTCGACGGCCGAACCGCCGCGTCGTCCGCCGACCGCACCGGCCCCGAGTGGAACATCGTCCGCGGCGAGGACTGACCGGATCCCTGTGAGGCGCCCCGCCCGCGCCGACGACTCATCGGTCGTCGGCGCGGGCGTTTTCGTTGCTGTCTCCGTTGCTGAGGAGCACAGGACCAGGAGATCGTTCGTGCGGCCCGTCGATGCAGCCTTCCTCGAGGTCGTCCGGCGTGATCGTCCGCCGGATGCCCGGATGCCCGGATGCCCGGATGCCCGGATGCCCGGATGCCCGGATGCCCGGATGCCCGGATGCCCGGGAGCGCGAGAGGCGCACCGATCAGGTGTGGCGCACGCGCAGGTGGGGGACCCGGGAGCAGCGACGGAGATCTGACCATCCGAGTGCCGTCAGGGCACGGCGAGGAGCCCGATGACCACCGAAACCACCACGCCGCCCGTTCCGCTGCGGCTGCGGACCCCGCCCGGGGTGTACGAGCCGCAGCACGACACCGCTCTGCTGGCCGACGCGCTGCGCCGTGAGGGCATCCGGCCCGGCGCGGACGTCCTGGACATGGGAACGGGCAGCGGGGCTCTCGCGCTGGAGGCCGCGCGGCTCGGCGCCAGGGTCACCGCGGTGGACATCTCCTGGCGGGCCGTCCTGACCGCCCGCCTCAACACGTGGGGCTTCCGGCAGCGCGTCAGCGTCCACCACGGCGATCTGACGGCCGCCGTCCGACACCGCTCCTTCGACCTGGTGATCAGCAATCCACCGTACGTGCCGTCCCCCGGCCGATGGCCGCCGCGGGGAGCCGCGCGCGCCTGGGACGCCGGGCAGGACGGGCGCGCCCTGCTGGACCGGGTGTGCGCCGAGGCGCCGGAGGTGCTGCGCCCCGCCGGTGCCCTGCTGCTGGTGCACTCCGGTCTGTGCGGGGTGGAGGACACGCTGACCCGGCTGCGCGGCGCCGGGCTCAGCGCGGGGGTCACGGACCGGACGTCGGTCCCGTTCGGCCCGGTGCTGCGCTCCAGGCTGGCCTGGCTGCGCCGGCGCGGTCTGCCCGCCGTCGGCCTGAGGGAGGAGCTGGTGGTGATCCGTGCCACGAAGGAATGAGCGTCCGTGCCGTATCCGCGCCGAGCGCGACGGGCCGCTGCTCGTCGAGGGCCCGGTCGAGATCGTCGGCGACGACGGCGAGGTCGTCACCTCCAGCCGCTTCACCGTGGCCATCTGCACGTGCCGCCGGAGCGGCATCTACCCGTGGTGCGACACCAGCCATCGGCGACGCAGGAGGGGTGAGGGGGAACGCACCTCGGCAAAGGACGGTACGTCCTCGGCCAAGGACGGTACGTCGGAGACGAAGGGAGCCGGCTGATGCCCATCGGTCGCGAACCGCGGGAGCGGAGCCCGCGGCTGCCCACCGCGCGGGGCCGGCTCTCCAACGCCGTGCTCGGGGCCCTGCGCGACCCGTGCCACCAGCCGTCCCTGTGGTCCGTGGAGGACGCCGACCCGTACGGCGACGACCTCCAGCTCGCCCTGTACGTCCTCTACGAGCTGCACTACCAGGGCTTCGACGGCGTCGACGACGACCGGGAGTGGGACCCCGCCCTCCTGCGCGTCCGCCGCGCCCTGGAGCACCGGTTCCTCGCGGCACTGCGCGCCGACGTCCTCGGTGGCGCGACGGCACGGCAGGCCCTGGACGACCTGCAGACCGAGCCCGTCGGCCCCGAGGCCGCCGGCGTGACCCACTTCCTGCGCGACGAGGGCGAACTGCGCCACCTCAGGGAGTACGCGGCCCTCAGGTCGCTCTACCACCTCAAGGAGGCCGACCCGCACGCCTGGGTCATCCCCCGCCTGCACGGCCGGGCCAAGGCCGCGATGGTCGCCGTCGAGTTCGACGAGTTCGGCGCCGGCCGGGCCGAGGAGATCCACGCGCGGCTGTTCGCCGACCTGATGGAGGACCTGGGGCTCGAGACGGCCTACGGCCACTACGTGGACGCCGCGCCCGCCGAGCTCCTCGCCACCGTCAACCTCGCCTCCCTGCTCGGCCTGCACCGCGCCCTGCGCGGAGCCCTCGTGGGGCACTTCGCCACGGTCGAGGTGACGTCGTCCCCGGGCTCCCGCCGACTGGCCAAGGCGCTGCGCCGGGTCGGGGCCGGCCCCGCGGCCGTGCGCTTCTACGACGAACACGTGGAGGCGGACGCCGTGCACGAACAGGTCGTGCGGCACGACGTGATCGGCGGGCTGCTGGAGAGCGAGCCCGAACTGGAGGCCGACGTCGTCCTCGGTATCCAGGCGACGAACCTGCTGGAGGACCGCCTGGCCGCCCGCCTCCTCGACGCGTGGCGGCGCGGCGGCAGCGCGCTGCTGGACGCCCCTGGCCATGGCTCACGGCGGCGGGAGACGCAGACGGCCCGGTAGGCGCAAGCTCTGGACTGTCTGTACAGAGTCTGGACTGCACGTCTAATATGGCATGCGCAGGGGCCGGCCGGCCCCGTCCGAGAGGGGGCGCATGGCATCCGATCAGTCCCTGGAGCGCGAGCGGGACGCGATCATCGCCGCGCTGGGCCCGGTCGCCGACGGGATCGCTGCGACGTTCGGCCCTGTGTGCGAGGTGGTGATCCACGACTACCGGAGCCCGGAGAAGTCGGTCGTCGCCGTCGCCGGTGCGGTGACCGGACGCGCGGTGGGCGGAGCGATGAGCGAGATCGGCATGCGCGTCCTGGCCCGCGGCGACGAGGCCGGTGACGAGCTGAACTACCTCACCAGGACCGGCGGCGGACAGTTGGTGAAGTCCTCGACGATGGTGCTGCGCGACTCCACGGGCGTGGTCTTCGGTGCCCTGTGCGTCAACCTGGACGTCACCGCCGTCAACCAGGCCCGGACCCTGCTCGGCGCGCTCGCCGGACACGCCGGGCCCGGCGCCGGCACCGAGCCGCCGGTGACCACCTTCGGCAACGACATCGACTCCGTCGTGGACGCCCTCGTCGACGCCCATCTGCTGCGGCAGAGCCAGACCTGGGCCGGCCTCGACCGCGCACGGCGACTTGAGCTGTTCCGCAGCCTCGACGAGCGGGGCGTGTTCGCCGTGCGCCGCGCGATCGAGCAGGTGGCGGTGCGCCTGGGCATCTCCCGTGCCTCCGCCTACAGCTACCTCTCGCAGGCCAGAGCCACCGATCAGACCCCCGAGGGAGACCCCACGTGACGACCGCACCCCCGCCGATCACCCTCGACGACGTCCGCGACGCCGCCGCGAGACTCAAGGGCGTCGCCCACCGCACGCCGGTGCTGCGCTCCCGTACCCTCGACGCGCTCGTGGGCGCCGAAATCCTCCTCAAGTGCGAGAACTTCCAGCGGGTGGGCGCGTTCAAGTTCCGCGGCGCCTACAACGCCGCCTCCCGGCTCACCCCCGAGCAGCTCGCCCGGGGCATAGCCGCCTACTCCTCCGGCAACCACGCCCAGGCCGTAGCCCTGGCCGCTCGCGAACTCGGCACCACCGCCGTGATCGTCATGCCCGAGGACGCCCCGCGCTCCAAGCGCGAGGCCACCGCCGGCTACGGCGCCGAGATCGTCACCTACGACCGCTACGCCGCAGACCGCGTCGCCATCGCCGAAGCCCTGGCCGCCGAACGGGGCCTGACGCTCATCCCGCCCTACGAGCACCCGCACGTCATGGCAGGCCAGGGCACCGCGGCCCTGGAACTCCTGGAGGAGGTCGGGGAGTTGGACGCCCTGCTGACACCGGTCGGCGGCGGCGGACTGATCGCCGGCAGCGCCACGGCGGCCAAAGCCCTGCACCCGGACATCCGCGTGATCGGCGTCGAACCGGAGGCGGGCGACGACACCAAGCGCTCCCTGGAGGCGGGCCGGCGCGTCGAGATCCCCGTGCCCCGCACCATCGCCGACGGCCAGGCCCTGCACATCCCGGGCGAACTGACCTTCTCCGTGAACCGGCGGCTCGTCGACGACATCGCCCTGGTCTCCGACGACGAGATCCGCCGGGCCATGCGGTTCGCCTTCGAGCGCCTGAAGATCGTCGTCGAGCCGAGCGGCGCCACCCCGCTGGCCGCCCTGCTCAGCGGCCGCGCCGGCCCCCTCCCGCGCCGCGTCGGCGTGATCGTCTCGGGCGGCAACATCGACACGGCCCGCTTCGCCTCCCTCTGCGGCGACGCGGACTGACCCGGTTCCCCCGATTGGCGGCCCCGAGTGGAGGGGCGGACGATGGAGTGGTGGGGCTCGGTCCCCACCGGTGACGACCAGGGCCGCCGGGGAGACGGGCCCCGGCCGTGGTGAGCCGCGGCCGGAAGGGAGGAGCGTCATGCTGGAAGTGAAGACGCTCGACAAGCCGGACGAGCGGCGCGATTTCCCCCGCGGCCACCTCGAAGCAGTCCACATGACGGGCCTCGACTTCGCCGTGGCGACCTTCGAGCCCGGCTGGCGCTGGACCGAGTCCGTGGCACCGATCGCGGGCACCGACAGCTGCCAGGTCCACCACAACGGCTACGTGGTCCAGGGACGCATGCACGTCACCATGGACGAAGGCGGCGAGACCGAGGTCGGTCCCGGCGACGTCTTCGTGGTCACGCCCGGACACGACGCCTGGGTCGTGGGCGACGAACAGTGCGTGGTGTACGACTTCGCGGGAGAGATGGCCACGGGCTACGCGAAGGCCAAGAAGGGCTGAGCGTCGTCGAGACCAGTGGCAAAGGTCCTTGCCTCGCCCGCCGCGCACAGTGCAAGGCATTCGCTCAAACCGGCAGCAACCGCCCCACCAGCGTGTTGAGTTGGCGAGCGTTGCGGCACTCGTGCATCTCGATGAGGTCCGCGTAGGCGAGGGCGGCGGAGTCGCCCGTGCCCCACTGGGCCCGGGGTTCGGGGTTCAACCAGTAGGTGCGGCGGGCCCGCTGGGTGAGGTGGCGTACGGCGGGCAGGTTCGGGTCGCTCATGTTGGTGCGGGCGTCGCCGAGCACGAAGACCGTCGTACGGGGGCTGATCGCGGCGTCGTACCGTTCCGCGAACTCGCCCAGGGCGACGCCGTAGTCGCTGCTGCCGTGCCAGCCCGTGAGGGTGGCCTCGGCGCGGATGCGGGCGCCGAGGCCCTCCGGGTCGGCCGTGCCGTGCGCGAGGAGGCCGGTCACCTCGTCGATGCGGTTGACGAAGGCGAACACCCGCACCTTGCTGAACTGGTCGTGCAGCGCCTGCACCAGCAGCATCGTGAAGTCGGAGAAGCCGGACACCGAGCCCGACACGTCGCACAGCAGCACCAGTTCGGGGCGGGCGGGCCGGCGGCGGCGCAGCACGGGCCGGATCGGCACCCCACCCGTCGACAGCGAACCGCGCAGCGTGCGCCGCAGGTCGATCGTGCCGCGGGCGGCGCGCCGGCGGCGGGCGGCCAGGCGCGTGGCCAGCTTGCGGGCCAACGGCTGGACGGTGCGGCGCAGTTCGGCCAGCCGGTCCCTCCCGGCGTACAGGAAGTCGACCCGGTCGGCGGTCGGGGCCACCGCCCGCCGTGCGATCTCGTCGCGGTCTCGCCGCTCGGCGACCCGGCGTCGCGCCTCCGCCGCCACCAGGGCGCGGAAGGCCTCGATGCGTCGCCGGATCTCGTCCTCCAGGAGCCGGTCGGCGAACCCCGGCCCACTTGACTGTGCGCGCACGCCGTCGCGGACGCGGGCGAGCAGCGTCTGCGGCCTGACACGGTCGAGGGTCTGGTACGACGACCAGCCGTCCGACCCCGGTGAACTCCCGTACCCGCCGAAGCCGTCGACCGCCTCCACCGCCAACTGCCCGAGCAGGGCGGAGTCGTTGGCGGTGAGTGCCGCCGCGAGGCGGTCGCGCAGGTCCTCGCGGTCTGCCGGGACGCCGTCCGGAGCGCCGACGCTCCGCGGGAAGTACAGGTCGAAGACCGCGTCGAACACCGGCCGTTGGCCCGGTGTGTGCAGCAGTGTCGCGGCCAGCCCCTCGCGCAGCAGCCCGCGGTCCGCGAGGCCCAGCGCGGTGACCGCGTGCCCGGCGTCGACGGTCTCGCCGGTGCCGATGCGGATACCGTGCGAGCGGAGCGCCGCGACCAGCCCGGTCAGCCGCGCCGTCACGTCCGGCGGCACGGTCGCGTCCGTCGTCACAGCGCGTCCAGGTCGAGCTTGGCGGCCGCCTTGAGGATGTCGTCCTGGTGCTTGAGGATCACGCCCAGGGTGTCGCGTACGACGGTCTCGTCGAGGGTGTCGGCGCCGAGCGCGAGCAGGGTGCGCGCCCAGTCGAGGGTCTCGGCGACCGACGGCACCTTCCGCAGGTCCATCGCGCGCAGGGCGCCCACCACCCGCACCACCGACGCGGCCAGCGCCTCGTCGATCCCGGGCACCTTCAGCCGGACGATCCGCCGCTCCAGTTCCTCCTCGGGGAAGCCGATGTGCAGGAACAGGCAGCGTCGGCGCAGTGCCTCCGACAGTTCGCGGCTCGCGTTGGAGGTGAGGACGACGAAGGGGCGGCGCGTCGCGGTGATGGTGCCCAGCTCGGGCACGGTCACCTGGAAGTCGCTGAGCACCTCCAGGAGCAGGCCCTCCACCTCGACGTCGGCCTTGTCGGTCTCGTCGATCAGCAGCACCTTGGGGTCGTCGCCGCGGATCGCGGTCAGCAGCGGGCGCGCCAGCAGGAACTCCTCGCTGAAGATGTCCGTGCGGGTGTCGTCCCACGACTCGTCCCGGCCCGCGCTGATGCGCAGGAGCTGTTTGGCGTGGTTCCACTCGTACAGGGCCCGCGCCTCGTCGACGCCCTCGTAGCACTGCAGCCGCACCAGCCGGGCCCCCGCCACCTGGGCCACCGCCTTCGCGAGTTCCGTCTTGCCGACCCCGGCCGGGCCCTCCACGAGGAGTGGCTTGCCGAGACGGTCGGCGAGGAACACGGTGGTGGCGACCGCCGGGGAGGCCAGGTAGCCGGTCTCGGCGAGGCGGGCGGAGACTTCGTCGACGGACGTGAACAAGGGGCCTCCGGCGGTCGCGGGCGAATCGGTGTCCGGGCACCTATCTAAGCGCTTGTTCAGTCGTTCTGTCACGGGACTCTGTCACGGGGCCATGGTCCCGCCGCCGGCGTGCCGAGCCGCGTCTACCGCTGACCGACCACCTCCGGCTCCCCGCGGAACACGGCGACATGGCGGAGGGCCCAGTCGGTGAAGCCGCGGGGTGCGCGGCCGAGGATCCGCTGCACGTCGGGGCTGACGCGTCGCTCGGCGGGGGTCGGTTCGCCGAGGATGTCCAGAGTGGTCTCGACGACCGGCTCGGGCATGAACGCCAGTAGCTGTGCCCGGGCCTCGTCGCGGCTCTGTTCGACGAAGCGGACCGGTTCGCCGAGCGCGGCACCGATCGCCTCGGCTCGCTCGCGGGGCGTGGTGGGCGCGGGGCCGGTCAGCTCGTGGACCGCGCCGCTGTGGCCGTCCTCGCGCAGCGCCACGGCGGCGACCGCGGCGATGTCGGCCGGGTCGACCGTGGGCAGGCCGACGTCACCGAACGGCGCGGCGACGGTCCGCCGGGTGCGCACCGACTCCGCCCACGCGAACGCGTTGGAGTGGAAGCCGCCGGGCCGCAGGATCGTCCAGTTCAGGCCGGACTGTCTTACGGCGTCTTCGATCGCGCGGCCCGTGCCCCCGTGCGAGGCCGACTCCGGCCGGGTCACGACGCCCAGCGAGGACAGCAGCACCACCCGTTCGACGCCGGCCCCCTTGGCCACGTCGAGGATGTCCCGCGGGCTCAACAGGTGGGCGCCGGCCCCACCGTCGTGCAGGAACAACGCCTGAGCGGCGTCGAAGGCGGGACGCAGACTCTCAGGGTCCGCCAGGTCGGCCCTGCGGTGCCGGGCCCCTTCCGGTACGTCCGCCCCCGAGATCCCCCGGGACACCGCCGTCACCCGCTCCCCGGACTCCGCGAGAACCCGTACGAGTTCCACGCCGACGTTCCCGGTCGCACCCGTCACCACGATCATGAGCAACTCCCAACTGTAGCTGTGTGGTTGAGGACGAGAGCGACGCTAACAGCGTCGATATAGTAGGTACCTAGAGGAAAGTGACTTCCCTGGAGGGATGTGCATGGGCGGAGACATGAGCGGACCGGCCACCGCCGGGACCGACCCCGAACGCGCCTGTCCGGTCAGCCCGGTCGTGGACATCGTGTTCAGCCGGTGGACCACACCGATCCTGTGGAGTCTCCACACGCACGGCCGCCAGCGGTTCGTCCAGCTGGAGCGGCGGATCACCGGGATCACGCCGAAAGTGCTCACCCAGCGGCTGCGGCAGCTGGAACGCGACGGACTCGTCGTGCGCACGTACCACCCGGAGGTACCCCCTCGGGTCGAGTACGAGATCAGCGACCTCGGCCTCAGCCTCGCCCCGCTCTTCGCCCACCTCGCCGAGTGGGCCGGCGACAACCTCGCCAGGGTCGAGAAGGCCCGCGAGGCCTACGACGGCGACCCCGCCCACTAGGGAGCCGATCCGGGTGCACCTCGGTCAGTCCTCGCTCACCAGCACCACCTCCAGGGTGCGCGGACCGTGCACCCCCTCCACCCGGTCCAGCTCGATGTCGCTGGTCGCCGACGGACCGGAGATCCATGTCAACGGGCGGGCGGGGTCGAGGCGTTCGAGGGCCTGCGGGACGGAGGAGACCACCTGGTCCGGCACGCGCACGACGCACACGTGGTGGTCGGGGACGAGTGTGATGCGGCGGCGGCCCTGGTCGGGGCCGCCGTCCAGGACGATCGTGCCGGTCTCGGCGATCGCCACCGCGCACGCCGTGACCACGCTGTCGACCTGGTCCAGCTCGTGCGGGGTGCTCTCCGCCCGGTCCGCGACCCGCTCGGCCTCCGCCGCCGTGAGCCACCGAGCCTCCAGACCCGGCGGGACGAGGAGCGTCCTCGTGCCCCGCGCGGCCAGGATCCCCGCGACGGTCGCCGCGAGGTCGGCGGTGGTGCAGCGGTGCACGATCGCACGGTAGTCCGCCAGGTTCTCCGCGAGCAGGTCCACGGTCTGCTCGACGCTCCGGTCGCCGTGCTCGCGCAGATAGCCGCGGTCGACGGCCGACGCGTCCGGGTTTTCGCCCGGCTCCACGTCGGCCAGCGCGCGCCGCACCCGGCCCAGGATCCGTTCCCTGCTGCTCACTTCGCCCCGTCCTTCGTGCCTCGCGTACGCGGCAGGCCCATGGCCCGTTCCCTGCTGCTCACTTGGCCCCGTCCCTTCCACCCCGCGTGCGCTGCCACCAGTCGCGGAACGGCTCCGCCGGCACCGGCGGCAGGTCCCGCGTGCCGCTCCACGCCTTGCCGGGGCCCGGCAGCGAGCGCGGATGGAGCCGGCGGGTGCGGGAGGCCAGCCGCTGGCCGGTGCGCAGCGCGCCCGGGCGGCTGAACGCCCAGCGCGCCGCCCGCATGGCCGCCCGCTCGGCGGCGTGCCCCTTCGCCGGCTTGAGGACCACCTTGTTGCCCTCGCGCGTCACCGGGCCGCCCTCGACGACCCGTTCGCGCAGGTGCACCAGCACCTCGGGGATGTCGATGGCGACCGGGCACACCTCGTAGCAGGCCCCGCACAGCGACGAGGCGTACGGCAGCGAGGCATCGATCTCGCTCTGGGTGCCCCGCAGTTGGGGGCTCAGGATGGCGCCGATCGGGCCCGGGTACACCGAGCCGTACGCGTGGCCCCCGGCCCGCTCGTACACCGGGCACACGTTCAGGCACGCCGAGCAGCGGATGCAGCGCAGGGCCTGGCGGCCGACCTCGTCGGCGAGGGTGTCGGTGCGGCCGTTGTCGAGCAGCACCAGATGGAAGGTCCTCGGCCCGTCCCCGTCGGTCGTCCCGGTCCACGTCGACGTGTACGGGTTCATGCGCTCGGCGGTGGAGGAACGGGGGAGTGTCTGGAGGAACACCTCCAGGTCCCGCCAGCTCGGCACGATCTTCTCGATGCCGACGACCGAGATCAGCGTCTCGGGCAGCGTCAGACACATCCGGCCGTTGCCCTCGGACTCCACGACGACCAGCGTGCCGGTCTCGGCGACCATGAAGTTCGCCCCGGAGACGCCCACCTTGGCGCGCAGGAACTTCTCCCGCAGGTGCAGCCGGGCCGCCTCGGCCAGCTCGGCGGGCGTGTCGGTGAGGCCCTCGGGGGCCGGGCGGCCCCACTCGCCCATCTCGCGGGCGAAGATGTCCCGGATCTCGCCCCGGTTGCGGTGGATGGCGGGGACCAGGATGTGCGAGGGCCGGTCCTTGCCCAACTGCACGATCAGCTCGGCGAGATCGGTCTCGTAGGCGTGGATGCCCTCGGCTTCGAGGGCCTCGTTGAGCCCGATCTCCTGCGTGGCCATCGACTTGACCTTGACGACCTCCGACTCCCCGGTCTCCTTGACCAGTCGCGTCACGATCCGGTTGGCCTCGTCGGCGTCCGCCGCCCAGTGGACCGTGCCGCCCGCCGCGGTGACCGACTCCTCCAACTGGACCAGGTAGTGGTCGAGATGACGCAGCGTGTGGTCCTTGATCCGCTTGCCGGCCTCGCGCAGCTCGGCCCAGTCGGACACCTCCGTCACGGCCTTCGCCCGCTTGGCGCGGATGGTGTGCGTGGCGTGGCGCAGATTGGCGCGCAGGGTCTCGTTGCCGAGGGCCTCGTGCGCGGCCTTGGGAAACGCCGGCATGCCGACGAACGTCCCGCTCATACGGCCGGTTCCTCCTCCGTGCTCGCCAGGATCTCCGCGATGTGCACCGGCCGCATGCCCGTGCTCAGCCGCGCCATGGTTCCGCCGATGTGCATCAGACAGGAGTTGTCGGCCGCGCACAGCACCTCGGCGCCCGTCGACTCGGCGTTGCGCACCTTGTCCGCGCCCATCGCCGCCGAGACGTCGGAGTTCTTCAGCGCGAACGTGCCGCCGAACCCGCAGCACTCGTCGGCGCCCGGCAGCTCCACCAGCTCCAGCCCCTTGACGGCCTGGAGCAGCCGCCGGGGCCGGTCGCCGAGACCCAGCCCGCGCAGCCCGTGACAGGTCGGGTGATAGGTCACCTTGTGCGGGTAGTACGCCCCCACGTCCGTCACCCCCAGCACGTCCACCAGGAACTCCGTGAGCTCGAACGTCTTCGGCACGACCGGCGCCAGCGTGGCCGCGAGAGTGTCCCCGCGACCCTCCGCCCGCGCCCGCTCACCCATCCGCGGATACAGCTCCCGCACCATCGCCCCGCAGGACCCGGACGGCGTCACGATCGCCTCGTACTCCCCGAAGACATCGGAGAAGTGCCGGGCGAGTGGCTCGGCCTCGTGCCGATAGCCGGTGTTGTAGTGGGCCTGCCCGCAGCACGTCTGGGCCATCGGGAAGTCGACCTCGACGCCCAGTCTGGTCAGCAGTTTCACCACGGCGCGGCCGGTGTCCGGATAGAGCGTGTCGTTGACACAGGTCAGGAACAGTGCGACACGCATCGCGGCTCCTTGGGGTCGATCATCGGATGAGTGAAGCCTAGTAGGGAGGCGAGGGCCGGGGGAGGCCCCGACTCACCGTGCGGTGAGCCGGGCCTCCGCGTCACGCCAGCGTTCGGTGCCGCCGAGCGGCTCGAACCGCGTGAGCGGCTGCGTACGGGCGAGCAGGCGTCGCATGTCGGCGCGGTCGCCGACGAGCCCGTGCGCCCGCGCCTGTACGAGCACGTTGCCGAGGGCGGCCGCCTCGGTCGGGCCGACCACCACCGGCAGCCCGCAGGCGTCGGCGGTGAGCTGGCACAGCAGCGCGTTGCGCGTGCCGCCGCCGACGATGTGCACGACGTCGACCGGGTGGTCGGCCAGCCGCTGCGCCTCCTGGATCGCCCGCCGGTGGGCGAGCGCGAGCGAGTCGAGGATGCACCGCGTGACCTCGGCCCGGCTCTCCGGCACGGGCTGCCCGGACTCCCGGCACGCCTCGGCGATCCGCTCCGGCATCCGGCCCGGCGCCAGGAACGCCGCGTCCCCCGCGTCCACCACCGACCTGAGCGCCGGCACCGCGGCCGCCTCGCGCAGCAGCACACCGAGGTCCGGGTCGCCCCAGGCCCGTACGCACTCCTGGAGCAGCCACAGCCCCATGATGTTGCGCAGATAGCGGACCGTGCCGTCCAGCCCCAGCTCGTTGGTGAAATTGGCGGCGCGGCTCTCCTCGGTCAGCACGGGCGCGTCCAGCTCCAGACCGACCAGCGACCAGGTCCCGGTGCAGATGTACGCGAACCGCTCGCTCGTCGCCGGGACCGCCGCGACCGCGGACGCCGTGTCGTGCGAGCCGACCGCCGTCACCGGCACCGGCCCCGTCAGCCCCGTCTCCTCCAGCACCTCCGCCCGCAGCACACCCGCTGCGTCCCCCGGCTGCCGCAGCGGCGCGAACAGGCTCAGGTCGATCCCCAGCCGGGCGGCCAGGTCGTACGACCACTCCCGCGTCCGGGGATCGACGAGCTGGGTCGTCGAGGCGTTGGTCAGCTCGGTGCCCTGCTCGCCCGTCAGCCAGTACGCCAGCAGATCGGGAATGAGCAACAACCGCCGCGCCTGCGCGAGTTGGGCCGAACCGGCCGCAGCCGTCAACTGGTACAGCGTGTTGAACGGCGCGTACTGGATCCCCGTCGCCGCGTACAGCTCGGCGGCGGGCACGGTCGCCCATACCTTCTCCGCGACGCCCTCCGTGCGGGTGTCGCGGTAGTGGACCGGGTTGCCGAGCAGCGCCCCGTCGGCGTCCAGCAGGCCGTAGTCCACGGCCCAGCTGTCGATGCCGACCGAGTCGACCTGCCCAGCCGCCCGCAGCCCGTCCAGCACCCCCGCGTACAGCGACAGCACGTCCCAGAGCAGCCCCTCCGGCACCCGGACCGGCCGGTTGGGGAAGCGGTGCGCCTCCACCAGCTCCAGCGAGTCCGGGCTCACGCGGCCGACCATCACACGCCCGCTGGACGCGCCGAGGTCGACCGCGGCGTACGACCGCACGGCCGTCATCGGAGGAACGCGGCCGCCACACCCGCGTCGACGGGCACATGCAGCCCGGTGGTGTGGGTGAGCTCCCCGCCCGTCAGCGCGAACACGGCATTCGCGACGTGCTCGGGCAGCACCTCCCGCTTGAGGATGGTCCGCTGCGCGTAGAACTCGCCCAGCTTCTCCTCCTCGACCCCGTACACGGCCGCCCTCTTGGCACCCCAGCCACCGGCGAAGATGCCCGAGCCGCGCACCACACCATCGGGGTTGACCCCGTTGACGCGAATGCCGTGCTCACCGAGCTCGGCGGCCAGCAACCGCACCTGGTGCGCCTGGTCGGCCTTGGTCGCGGAGTAGGCGATGTTGTTCGGCCCGGCGAAGACGGCGTTCTTGGAGGCGATGTAGACGATGTCGCCGCCCAGCCCCTGCGCGATCATCGCCCGGGCCGCCTCACGCGAGACGAGGAACGACCCGCGGGCCATGATGTCGTGCTGGAGGTCCCAGTCCTTCGCCGACGTCTCCAGGAGCGGCTTGGAGATGGAGATGCCGGCGTTGTTGACGACGAGGTCCACCCCGCCGAAGGCCAGCACGGCGGCCTTGAAGGCGTCGGCGATCTGCTCCTCGGACGTCACGTCGACGGCCACGGCGACGGCCTTGTCGGCCCCACCGAGCTCCTCGGCGACGGCGGCCGCGTTCTCGGCGTTCAGATCGGCGACGACGACACAGGCACCCTCGGCGACCAGCCGATGCGCGATGGCCTTGCCGATGCCGCTGCCGGCCCCGGTGACGAGCGCGACACGCGTGGCGAGCGCCTTCGGCTTCGGCATCCGCTGAAGCTTGGCCTCCTCCAGCGCCCAGTACTCGATGCGGAACTTCTCCGACTCCTCGATCGGCGCGTACGTCGACACCGCCTCGGCGCCCCGCATCACGTTGATCGCGTTGACGTAGAACTCGCCGGCCACCCGCGCGGTCTGCTTGTCCTTGCCGAAGGAGAACATGCCCACGCCCGGCACGAGCACGATCGCCGGGTCGGCACCGCGCATCGCGGGGGAGTCGGGCAGAGCATGGCACTTGTAGTAGGCGGCGTATTCATCGCGGTACTCGGCGTGCAGTTCCTTGAGCCGCGCGACGGCCTCCTCCAGCGGGGCGGTCGGCGGGAGGTCCAGCACGAGCGGCCGCACCTTGGTCCGCAGGAAGTGGTCGGGGCACGACGTCCCCAGCGCGGCGAGCCGCGGGTGCTCGGCCCGCGCCACGAAGTCCAGGACGACCTCGGAGTCGGTGAAATGCCCGATGTGCGGCCTGTCCTGCGAGGCGACGGCACGCACGTACGGTGCCAGCGCCGCCGCCCGCTCCCGCCGCTCACCCTCGGGCAGCGCCTCGTACCCCGGTACGACGGCCCCGAGGGGCTCCGGCCTCCCCTTCTCCTCCAGGAACGCCTCGGCGGTCCGGATGATGTGCAGCGAGTTGCGCTCGCACTCCTCAGCGGTGTCACCCCAGGCGGTGATCCCGTGCCCGCCGAGCACACACCCGATGGCCTGCGGGTTCGCCTCCTTCACCGCCGCGATGTCCAGTCCGAGCTGGAAGCCGGGCCGCCGCCACGGCACCCACACCACACTGTCCCCGAAGCATTCGGCGGTCAGCTTCTCCCCGTCCGCCGCACACGCGAGCGCGATCCCGGAGTCCGGGTGCAGATGATCGACGTGGGCGGCGTCGACGAGCCCGTGCATCGCGGTGTCGATGGACGGCGCGGCGCCCCCCTTGCCGTGCAGGCAGTAGTCGAACGCGGCAACCATCTCGTCCTCGCGCTCCACCCCCGGATACACGTCGACGAGCGCCCGCATCCGGTCCAGCCGCAGCACCGCCAGCCCCGCCTCGGTCAGGGTCCCCAGATCCCCACCGGACCCCTTCACCCACATCAGCTCGACGTCACCGCCGGTGACAGGATCGGTGTCGGTGCCCTTGGCGGAGGCGTTGCCGCCGGCGTAGTTCGTGTTCCGAGGATCAGCGCCGAGCCGACGGGACCGAGCAAGCAGCGCAGCGGCTTCAGGATGGATGGTCACGCAAAGTTCCTAACTTCTTGAACGAACGCGAGAGGAACGCGCCCCAAAGGGGCGCGGGGCTGTAACGATTTGCGGCTCCGCCGCGTGGGCGCGACCAGCCACAAACGGCCCGCAGCCCGCGAAGAAGAGAACCCGGCAGACGCTCACGCGCCCCAGCCGGCCTGCTCCCCTCCCACCCGCTCGGCAACGATCTTCTCGGCCCACCCGGACGCCTTGTACGCAGCAATGGGGTCGGGGTCCAACCCCATCTCCCCCCGCACTTCCCGAAGCAACGGCCGCACATCCGTGTTGTACGCATCCATCAGCACGGCGTTCGCCTCAAGCACGTCCCCCGAAGCCTGCGCAGCAGCCAACGCCGTCCGGTCGACCAGCAGCGCCTTCGCCGTGGCCTCCTGCACGTTCATCACGGAACGGATGATCGCCGGGATCTTCGCCTCGATGTTGTGGCACTGATCCAGCATGAACGCGACCTCGGAGGTGAACCCACCCCCACGCACGACCTCGTACATGATCCGGAACAGCTGGAACGGATCCGCCGCCCCCACCATCAGGTCGTCGTCCGCGTAGAACCGCGAGTTGAAGTCGAACCCACCGAGCTTCCCCTCCCGCAGCAGCGTGGCGACGATGAACTCGATGTTGGTCCCCGGCGCGTGATGCCCCGTGTCGACCACGACCTGCGCCTTCGGGCCGAGCTTGAGGCAGTGCGCGTACGCCGTACCCCAGTCCGGAACGTCGGTCGTATAAAACGCGGGCTCGAAGAACTTGTACTCGAGCAACAGACGCTGCCCGTCTCCCAGCCGTGCGTACACCTCGGAGAGGCCCTCGGCCAGCCGGTCCTGCCGCCCCCGCACATCGTCCTGCCCGGGATAGTTCGTCCCGTCCGCGAACCACAGCTTCAGATCGGCGGAGCCCGTCGCGTCCATGATGTCGACGCACTCCAGCAGGTGATCGACGGCCTTCCGCCGCACCTTCGCATCCGGATGGCAGATGCTGCCGAGCTTGTAGTCGTCGTCCTGGAAGGTGTTGGAGTTGATGGCGCCGAGCTTCACGCCCCGCTCCTCGGCGAACTTCGCCAGAGCCGCGTAGTCCTCGACCTTGTCCCACGGAATGTGCAGGGCCACGGTCGGCGCCACCCCGGTGAACGCGTGCACCTGGGCCGCGTCCTGAAGCTTCTCCTGGGGGGTGCGCGGCACGCCCTGCTGGGCGAACACCTTGAAACGGGTCCCCGAGTTCCCGTACGCCCACGACGGCGTCTCGATGGCCTGGGTCTTCAGCGCGGCCTTCACCGCGGCGAGCTCGGTCACTTCAGGGCTCCTGTGACATCGGGTTGGCGGGCTTCTGTATGAAACGATTCAGAAGGGGAAGTTATGAGCCCTCCGAAGGGCTGTCAACCCCTCTCTCCAGCCCTCTTCTCCGTGACCGGCACGTGACCTTCGGCTATCGCAACTTTTTCGAGGCGGACCCATTGACGTGACATGGCTGCCATGCCTAACGTCCCGGCAACCCAGTTGAAACCTTTCACGACGCCGTGGCGGCCTCCCGCCGGCGTCGTCGAGGAGCCACCCATGACCCACCCGTCCGACACGGGACCGGCCCCGGTGCTGGCGCTGAAGGACATCTCCAAGTCCTTCGGCGCCGTACGCGCCCTGCGGGCCGTCTCCCTGGAGCTGTTCCCCGGCGAAGTGCACGCACTCGCCGGTGAGAACGGTGCGGGCAAGTCGACCCTGATCAAGACGCTCGCCGGGGTGCACCGTCCGGATGCCGGCCAGGTGCTGCTCGACGGTGAGCCCGTCGTCTTCCACGGACCCGGCGACGCCCGCGACGCGGGTATCGCCGTGATCTACCAGGAGCCCACGCTCTTCCCCGACCTGTCGATCGCCGAGAACATCTTCATGGGCCGCCAGCCGCGCCGCGCCCTCGGCCGCATCGACCACAAGGCCACCCACGCGGCCACGGCCGCCCTGATGACGCGCCTCGGCGTCGAACTCGACCCCGACCGGCCCGCCCGCGGACTGTCCATCGCGGACCAGCAGATCGTCGAGATCGCCAAGGCCCTCTCCTTCGACGCCCGCGTCCTGATCATGGACGAGCCGACCGCCGCCCTGACCGCCAGCGAGGTCGCCCGCCTCTTCGGCGTCGTGCGCACCCTGCGCGAACAGGGCGCCGCGGTGCTGTTCATCTCGCACCGCCTGGAGGAGATCTTCGAGATCTGCCAGCGGGTCACCACGCTGCGCGACGGCGCCTGGATCGCCAGCGAGCCGGTCGAGGGCATGACCGAGGACGACCTGGTACGCCGCATGGTCGGCCGCGACCTCGACGAGCTCTACCCGAAGCAGGACGTCAAGCCCGGCGAGGTCGCCCTCAGCGTCCGCCGCCTGACCCGCGAGGGCGTCTTCACCGACGTCTCCTTCGAGGTCCGGCACGGCGAGATCGTCGGCCTCGCAGGGCTGGTCGGCGCCGGCCGCACCGAGGTCGCCCGGGCGGTCTTCGGCATCGACCGCTGGGACGCCGGCGAAGTGGAGGTCCAAGGGCGCCGGCTGACGAACGGCGCGCCCTCGACCGCCATGGCCGCCGGCCTCGCCCTGGTCCCTGAGGACCGGCGCGCCCAGGGCCTGGTGATGGACATGTCCATCGAGCGCAACATCGGCCTGACCGGACTCCGTACGACCGTGAAGGCCGGGCTGATGGACCGCGGCGCCGAGCGCAGCCGGTCCCTCGACTGGGCCGTCAAGCTCCAGGTCAAGTACGCCCGGATCGCCGACACCGTCAACACCCTCTCCGGCGGCAACCAGCAGAAGGTCGTCCTCGCCAAGTGGCTGGCCACCGGCCCCAAGGTGCTCATCGTCGACGAGCCCACGCGCGGCATCGACGTCGGCACCAAGGCCGAGGTCCACCGGCTGCTGTCCCAGCTGGCCGCCGACGGGGTCGCCGTCCTGATGATCTCCTCCGACCTGCCGGAGGTACTCGGCATGGCCGACCGCGTGCTGGTGATGCACGAGGGCCGGCTCACCGCAGAGATCCCCCGCTCCGAAGCCACCGAGGAAACCGTGATGGCCGCAGCCACGGGGAGGGCCGCCGCATGACGGTGACCGCACCCACGCCCGCCCCCGCCGCCGAGGCGTCCAAGTCCAGCGGCACCCGGCTGGTCGACCGCGTCTTCAAGATGCGGGAACTCGCCATCCTGGTCGTCTTCCTGGTGATGATCGCGATCACCCAGGCCGGCAACAGCGAGTTCCTCTCCGAGCAGGGCATCAAGGACCTGCTGCTGAACGCGACCATCCTCGTCCTGGTCGCCACCGGACAGTCGCTGGTGGTCATCACCCGCAACGTCGACCTGTCCGTCGGCTCCACGCTCGGCATCACCGCCTTCGCCGCCGGCACCTATCTGCAGGGCGGCGGCAACCCGGTCGTCGCGATCGCGCTGGCGGTCCTGCTCGGCATCGGCTTCGGGCTCCTCAACGGCCTGCTCGTCAGCCTCGGCCAGGTGCCCGCGCTCGTCGTCACCCTCGGCACCCTCTACATCATCCGCGGAATCGACTCCATCTGGGTCGGCTCCCGGCAGATCACCGCGGCCGACCTGTCCGGCGGATTCGTCGACTTCGGCTCCGGCGGCATCTCCGCCGTGCCGTATCTCGCGCTGATCGCCGTCGCCGTCGTGGTCGCCACCGCGTACTACCTCAAGCACTTCGGCAGCGGCCGCGAGCTGTACGCGCTCGGCTCCAACCCGGAGGCCGCCCGCCTCGCCGGCATCCCGGTGCGCAAGCGGATCCTCGTCGCCTACACCTTCTGCGGCGCCCTCGCCGGCCTCGCGGGCGCGCTGTACCTGGCCCGGTTCGGCAACGTCGACTCCGGCACCGGCAACGGCTACGAACTCACCGTCGTCAGCGCGGTCGTGGTCGGCGGTGTCGTCTTCACCGGAGGCTCCGGCAGCGTCTACGGCGCCGCGCTCGGCGCGCTGCTGCTGACCTCCATCAACGGTGTGCTGCCCGCCCTCGGCGTCAGCTCCGTCTGGGTGCTCGCCATCAACGGCATCCTGCTGCTCCTCGCCATCGCCGTGGACCGGGTGGTCGCGCTGCGGGTGGCGTCGGCCCTGAAGAAGAGGAACGCCCGCCATGCCTGAGTCCGGATCTCTGGTGAACCGCGCGATCCGCTGGGACACGGTCGTCGGCGCCCTCCTCATCGTCCTGCTCCTGATGTCCTTCTCCTTCGTCGACGGCTTCGGCAACGCCTTCAACCTGTCGTTCCTGATCGGCAGCGCCCTGCCGGTCGCGCTGGTCGCGCTGCCGATGACGCTGCTCGTGGTCTCGGGCGAGATCGACCTGTCGGTCGCCTCCACGGCGGGGCTCTCCGGCGCGGTGATGGGCGCCCTGTGGAACCAGGGCATGACCATCGAGACGATCATCCCGATCTGCCTGCTCATCGGCGTGGTCTGCGGGCTGGTCAACGGTCTGCTCGTGACCCGGCTCGGACTGCCCTCGCTCGCCGTCACCATCGGCACCATGGCCGCCTACCGGGGTATCGCGCAGATCGTGCTCGGCTCCGACGCGGTGACCGACTTCCCCACGCAGTACCTGGACTTCGCGGCCGGACGCATCGGCGACACGTTCATCCCGTACGCCCTCCTGCCCTTCCTGGTGCTCCTGGCGATCGCCGTGGTAGTCCTGCACGCCACCCCGTTCGGGCGGTCGCTGTTCGCGATCGGCGCGAGCGAGGAGGCGGCGCGGTTCGCGGGTGTCCGGGTCAAGCGGCAGAAGCTGATCCTGTTCACGGTGACGGGGCTGATGGCCTCCCTCACCGGGGTGTTCTGGGCGCTGCACTACGCGAGTGCCCGGTACGACAACGCGACGGGGTTGGAACTGTCCGTCATCGCCGCCGTGTTGCTCGGTGGTATCGACTTCGACGGCGGCAAGGGCACGCTCGGCGGCGCGATCGCGGGGGTCTTCCTGCTCGGCGTGCTGCAGAACGTGATGAGCCTTCAGGATGTCTCCGCGCAGTCTCAGATCGTCGTGACCGGTGTGCTGCTTGTCGTGTCCGTGCTTGGACCTCGGGTCGCGCGGCAGATTTCCGTTGCTCGGGCGGCGGCCAGCTCCACTGGATAGGTCGTCTTTCGAAGTTGCGGCCGTCTGTGGCTGGTCGCGCCCACGCGGCGGAGCCGCATATCAGTAACAGCCCCGCGCCCCTGTGGGGCGCGCCGCACCAACCCTCTGTTAAAAGGACTCCCTCATGCGCAAGTCATCCCTCCGTCGTGCCAGTGTGGCCGTCGCCGCTGTCTCCTCCCTCGCTCTCGCCCTCACCGCCTGTGGCGGCACCACCAAGGAGGACGTGAAGAACGAGAGCACCGGTGCCGCGGCCTCGGGCGCCAAGGCCGACCCGAACGCGGCCCTGAAGAAGGGGCTGACCGTCGGGTTCCTGCCCAAGCAGGTCAACAACCCGTACTTCACCTCCGCCGACAAGGGCGGCGAGGCGGCCCTGAAGGAGCTGGGCTCCAGCTACAAGGAGGTCGGCCCGTCCAGCGCCACCGACACCTCCGGTCAGGTCAACTACGTCAACACGCTCACCCAGCAGCGCGTCGACGCGATGGCCGTCTCCGCGCAGGACCCGGGCGCGCTGTGCCCCTCCCTCAAGCAGGCCATGAAGAACGACATCAAGGTCGTCACCTACGACTCCGACACCACCGCCGACTGCCGCAACGCCTTCGTCTCGCAGGCCAGCGCCGAGGACCTCGGCCGCACCGAGGTGCAGCTGCTCGCCGAGCAGATCGGCTACAAGGGCGAGATCGCGGTCCTGTCGGCCGCGCAGACGGCGACCAACCAGAACACCTGGATCGGCTTCATGAAGGAGGAGCTGAAGGACCCGAAGTACAAGGACGTCAAGCTGGTCAAGGTCGCCTACGGCAACGACGACGCCCAGCAGTCCTTCCAGCAGACCCAGGGCCTGCTCCAGGAGTACCCGAACCTGAAGGGGATCATCTCCCCGACCACCGTCGGCATCAAGGCGGCCGCCCAGTACCTGTCGGGCTCCAAGTACAAGGGCAAGGTCAAGCTGACCGGCCTCGGCACCCCCAACGACATGCGCAAGTACGTCAAGAACGGCACCGTCGACGGCTTCGAGCTGTGGGACCCGGCGAAGCTCGGCGAGCTGGCCGCGCGCACGGCCGTGGCGCTGGTGTCGGGACAGATCACCGGCAAGGAGGGCGAGACCTTCAAGGCCGGCGACATGGGCTCGTACACCATCGGCAAGGACGGCGTGATCAGCCTCGGCAAGCCGACCGTGTTCGACAAGAAGAACATCGACCAGTTCAACTTCTAGGAAGGCAGCGGTACTTCATGCAGCGCGTCTGTTTCCTGCTCAAGGTCCGCGAGGACCGGATCGCCGAGTACCGCGAACGTCACGCCGCCGTGTGGCCGGAGATGCTTGAAGCGCTCTCGGCCACCGGCTGGCACAACTACTCCCTCTTCCTGCGTGACGACGGCCTCCTCGTCGGCTATCTGGAGACCGAGGACTTCCAGGCCGCCGTGGCCGGTATGGAGGCCACCGACGTCAACGCCCGCTGGCAGGCGGAGATGGCGCCGTTCTTCGAGTCACTGGACGGCGCCCGGCCCGACGAGGCCATGAAACCGCTCACCGAAGTGTTCCACCTCGCCTGACAACGGAGTCCCCGAGATGAACAGACGCACCCTGCTGGGCGCCGCCCTCGCCAGTGCCGTGGCGAGCCCCGCCCTCGCCGCCGGCACCGCCCGCGCCGCCGACCCCGGCCCCTCGGTCAGCCGCACCGGCACCACCACCCTGGACACCCAGGCCGTCTTCTTCGTGTCGTACGACGGCCTGGTCAACAACAACTCGTTCCAGAAGAACGGTCTGCTGACCTACAAGGGCTACCAGTACGCCGCCTGGTACACCGCCGACCGGAGTGCCGTCGTCGGCCGCCGCGTCCTCGGCGGGAGCACCTGGTCCACGGTCAAGGTCGGTCACACCCTCAAGGCCGACGACTCCCACAACGTCATCTCCATGGGCGTCTCCAAGGCCGACGGCCGTCTCCACCTCAACATGGACTCCCACAGCGACGGCTTCACCTACGTCAAGTCGGTGGCCGGCCTCATGGACAATCCGGCCGGGCTGAGCTGGACCACGAGCCGTTTCGGCGCGCCGCAGTCCACGCTCGACGGGCTGGCGCTCACCTCGCAGTTCACCTACCCGCAGTTCGTCTCCACCCCCGACGGCAAGCTGCAGCTGAGCTACCGCGTCGCCATCTCCGGCAACGGCCGCAACGCCCTCGCCGAGTACGACGGCTCGACCTGGACCAACCTCGGCGAGTGGTCCAGCTCCACCGGCACCTACACCAGCGAGCACGGCTCCTCGACGGCCCGCAACATGTACCTCCACGGCATCGACTACGACGTCAACGGCCGACTGCACGCCTTCTTCACCTGGCGCGAGCAGAACGGCGCCGTGATGTGCAACGGCGGCGGCATCACCAACCACGACACCGGCTACGTCTACTCCACCGACCGCGGCCGCACCTGGCGCAACAACGCGGGCACCGTCGTCGGCACCACCGGCGGCTCCGACAAGGTGGCGGTCACGGACGGCGGCCTGGTCGTCGACCCGCTGAACCCGGACCACTCCCTGATGAACCAGGAGAGCCAGTCCACCGACTCCACCGGCCTGCCGCACGCCGTCATCAGCTACGTCCCCGGCCGCTTCGGGCAGTGCACCACCAACTACGTCGCCGACCGCACAGCCAACGGCCGCGCCTTCCACCTCCGCAAGAACTCCTCCGGCACCTGGCAGAAGACCGAGATACCGGTCCCCCTCAACTCCAGTCAGCGCACCAAGCTGATCCTCGACAAGTACGACAACGCCTACGCGATCTTCCCCTTCGGACGCATCGCCGGCGCGTCGAAGGCCTCCGGCTACACCGACTGGAAGCTCCTGTTCGACGGCAGCGGCCTCAACGCCTTCGGCGAGGTCGTCATCGACGAGATGCGTGTCAGAACGGACAACGTGCTGTCGTTCATGTACCAGGAGAAGTCCAGAGGTACGACCCCGTCGGCGCTGCACGTCGTCGACTTCGCCCTGCCCGCATGAGAGGGACCGGCGGGCGCCACCGTAACGATAGTGTGCAGGCGTACCCGCCGCCCCTCGTATTTCTGGAGGTCCCCGCCTGATGGCCCAGTCGGTGGGTATCAAGGACGTCGCCCGTGCCGCCGGAGTCTCCGTCGGCACGGTGTCGAACGTCATCAACCGGCCGGACAGCGTCGCCACCGAGACCCGGGCGCGCGTCCAGTCCGCCATAGAGCGGCTCGGCTACGTCCGCAGCGAGTCCGCGCGACAGCTGCGCGCGGGCCGCAGCCGGATCATGGGGCTGCTCGTCCTCGACATGGGCAACCCCTTCTTCGTCGACGTCGCGCGCGGCGCCGAGCGGGCCGCCCGGGACGCCGGGCTCGGTGTGATGGTCTGCAACAGCGCCGAGAGCGTCAGCGAGGAGGCCGAGTACCTGTCGCTCTTCGCGGAACAGCGGGTGCGGGGCGTGCTGCTCACCCCGGCGGACGCGACCGGCCGCAACATCGAGTCGTTCCGTCGGCACGGCATCCCCTTCGTCCTGGTGGACCGGGTCGCCGAGGGCACCACCGAGTGCTCCGTCTCCGTGGACGACGTGGCGGGCGGCGCGCTCGCCGTGCGGCACCTCATCGACGCCGGACACCGCTCCATCGCGTATGTCAGCGGCCCGCCCGGCTTCAACCAGGTCCGCGACCGCCGCACCGGCGCGCTGAACGCGCTGGAGGAGGCCGGGCTCGCTCCGGACTGTCTGCGTGAGCTGCCCACCGAGCGGCTCGACGTCGCCGCGGGCCGCGACGCCGGGGCCCGCCTGCTCGGGCTCGCCGACCGCCCCACCGCCGTGTTCTGCGCCAACGACCTGCTGGCCCTCGGCGTCCTGCAGGCCATGTACGCCGCCGGTGTCGACGTCCCCGACGACCTCGCGATCGTCGGCTACGACGACATCGAGTTCGCGGCCGCCGCGGCCGTACCGCTCACCTCGGTGCGCCAGCCCGCCGTCACGATGGGCGCCCTGGCCGCCGAGCTGCTCCTGGAGGAGACGGAGGAGACCGCGACCGGCGCCCCGGCCAGGGCACACGAGCACCGGCGTGTGGTGCTCCAACCGGAACTGGTGGTCCGTCGCTCCAGCCTGTCGGCCCGCTGAGCGGCGGTTCAGTAGCTCACCCATGCCGTCTGTCGGCGCGCTGAGCCTGCGTTCAGTAGCCGACTCGGTAGCCGACCTTGATCCCCGGGGCTCCCGCGGCCGGCCGGACATGTGCTGAACTGGGACGCGGCCCACCCCGACCGTCCCTGGAGACCCGTTGACCGCCAGCTACCGCCAGCCCGGACTCGTGCTCACCGACCGCCACTTCACCGTGCCGCTCGACCACGACGACCCGGCCGGGGAGACGATCGAGCTCTACGCCCGCGAGGTCGTCGCGAGCGACAAGGCGCACCGTGACCTGCCGTGGCTGGTCTACCTCCAGGGCGGTCCCGGCTTCGGCGCCCAGCGCTTCATCGGCAGGCAGGCGTGGCTCGCCCGCGCCCTGGAGGAGTACCGCGTCCTCCTCCTCGACCAGCGCGGCACCGGCCACTCCACCCCGGCCAACCGCCAGACGCTCCCGCTGCGCGGCGGCCCCGCCGAACAGGCCGACTACCTCACGCACTTCCGCGCCGACGCCATCGTCCGTGACTGCGAGGCGATCCGACCGACCGTCACCGGCGGCGCCCCCTGGACCGTTCTCGGCCAGAGCTTCGGCGGCTTCTGCACGGTGAACTACCTCTCCACGGCCCCCGAGGGCCTGAGCGCCGCCGTCATCACCGGCGGCCTGCCCTCACTGGACGCCCACGCCGACGACGTCTACCGCGCCGCCTACCCGCGCATCGAACGCAAGGTGAGCGCGCACTACGCCCGCTACCCGCAGGACGTCGAACGCGCGCGGCGCATCGCCGAGCACCTGGCGCAGCACGCGGTGGTTCTCCCAGGCGGCTACCGGCTCACCGTCGAGGCGTTCCAGTCCCTCGGCATCCTCCTCGGCGGCAGCGAGGGCAGCCACCGGCTGCATCACCTCCTGGAACACGCCTTCGTCCGCACCCCGCAGGGCCCGGAGCTGTCCGACGCCTTCCAGGAGGAGGTCCAGGGCCTCCTGTCGTACGGCGGTCACCCCCTGTACGCCCTCGTCCACGAGGCGATCTACGGCCAGGACACCCGCCCCACCGCCTGGTCGGCCGAACGCGTCCGCGCCGAGTTCCCGCAGTTCGACCCGGCGAAGACCCTCGCGGGCGACGGACCGCTGCTGTTCACGGGCGAGACCATCCACCCCTGGATGTTCGAGTGCGACCCCGCGCTGCGCCCCCTGCGCGAGACCGCCGAGCTGCTCGCCGCCCGCACCGACTGGCGGCCCCTGTACGACCGGGCCCGCCTCGCCGCCAACGAGGTACCGGTCGCTGCGGCCGTCTACCACGACGACATGTACGTCGACACGGCCCACTCCCTCGACACCGCCCGCGCCGTCCGCGGCCTGCGCACCTGGGTCACCGACGAGTTCGAACACGACGGCGTCCGCGCGGGTGGCCCCCGTGTCCTGGACCGGCTCCTCGCGTTGGCGCGCGACGAGGTCTGAGGGCGCCGGGTGCATACGCTGGCCCCATGACCGAGCCGACGAACACGCAGCTCCAGCCCATGCCGGACGACTGGCACCGTGCCCTCGCCGTCGTCGCCCACCCGGACGACCTCGAGTACGGCTGCTCGGCGGCGATCGCCGCCTGGACCGACGGCGGCCGGGAGGTCGCCTACGTGCTCGCGACCCGCGGCGAGGCGGGCATCGACACGCTGGAGCCCGAGCAGTGCGGTCCGCTGCGGGAGCGGGAGCAGCGGGCGAGCGCGGCGGTGGTGGGCGTGTCGGCGGTGGAGTTCCTCGACCACCGGGACGGTGTCGTCGAGTACGGCACCGCCCTGCGCCGCGACATCGCCGCCGCGATCCGCCGGCACCGCCCCGAGCTGCTGATCACCCTCAACCACCGGGACACCTGGGGCGGCGTCGCCTGGAACACCCCCGACCATGTCGCGGTGGGGCGCGCCACGCTGGACGCGGCCGGGGACGCGGGCAACCGGTGGATCTTCCCGGAGCTCGTCGAGGAGGGCCTGCAGCCCTGGAACGGCGTGCGCTGGGTCGCCGTCGCCGGATCCGCCTCGCCCACCCACGCCGTGGACGCCACGCCGGGCCTGGAGCGCGCGGTGCGCTCGCTGCTCGAACACCGCACGTACATCGAGGCGTTGACGGACGAGGACCCGGAGACGCACGTACGGGAGTTCCTGGCGCGCAGCGCGAACGCCACGGGGGAGCGGTTCGGCGGGCGGCCGGCCGTGTCGTTCGAGCTGTTCAGCAGGTAGCGGCGGCGACGGCAAGGGCAGGGGCGGTCCCGGGGCGCACGTAGGCTGGTCGTATGTCAGATCGAACAGCCGACCGGGCCGCGCTGCGCGGTGACTGCGCGCAGTGCTTCGGCCTGTGCTGCGTGGCCCTGCCCTTCGCCGCCTCCGCGGACTTCGCCCTCGACAAGGACGCGGGCAAACCCTGCCCCAACCTCCAGGGCGACCACCGGTGCGGCATCCACGCGAAGCTGCGTCAGAAGGGGTTCAGCGGCTGCACGGTCTACGACTGCTTCGGCGCCGGACAGAAGGTCTCGCAGGTCGTCTTCGGCGGCCAGGACTGGCGCACCGGGTCGCGCGAGCACGCCCGCCGCATGGTCGACGTGTTCCCGGTCGTCCGGCACCTGCATGAGCTGCTCTGGTACCTCACCGAGGCCCTCTCCCTGCCCGCCGCCCGCCCGATCCACCCCGACCTGCGCCGGGCCCTGGAGCGGACCGAGCGGCTCACCCGGCAGACCCCCGAGGAACTCGCCGCGCTGGACGTGGGCGCCCACCGCCAGGAGGTCAACGTGCTGCTGCTCAGGACCAGCGAACTGGCCCGGGCCGGCACGCGCGGCCGCAGGAAGGACCGCCGGGGCGCCGACCTGATGGGCGCCCGCCTCAAGGGCGCCGACCTGCGCGGAGCCAACCTGAGGGGCGCCTATCTGATCGCCGCCGACCTGACCGGCGCCGACCTGCGCGGCGCCGACCTGATAGGCGCCGACCTCCGCGACACCGACCTCACCGACGCCGATCTGACCGGCGCGCTCTTCCTGACCCAGCCCCAGCTCAACGCCGCCCGCGGCAGCACCGGTACCCGTCTGCCGGACTCAGTCACCCACCCCGTGCACTGGGCAGCGCGGCTCTGACGAGGGCTCCTCGTCGACGTCGACGTCGACCGGGGCCGCGGGGGAGGCGGTGGCGTGGCGCCGTTTCAGGTGCAGGCGCAGGCCGTCCGGCATCAGGGTCAGTCGCTCGGTGACGCGCAGCCGGTAGGCCGGGTCCGGGACCAGCTCGTAACGGCGCAGCAGCAGCCCGAGGACCAGCATGGACTCGTGGAGCGCGAACTGGCGGCCGATGCACGCCCGCGCCCCGGTTCCCCACGGCTTGTAGGTGTGCGGGGCACGCGCGCGTACCGCCTGGGCGTCGAAGCGGTCCGGGTCGAACCGGTCGGCGTCGGCGCCCCACACCGCGGGGTCCCGGTGCAGCATCGGGGTGAGCACCAGGGCCCAGGCGCCCCGCCGCATGGGATGGTCGCCGGCCAGCTCCGTGTCCTCAAGGGCCTCGCGGGCGAAGGCCGGCGCGGTCGGCCACAGCCGCAGTGCCTCGTCCAGCACCCGGCGCACGTACCGCAGCCTGGCCACCTGGTCGTAGGCCGGGACGGCGGCGTCGCCCCACACCCGGTCGACCTCGGCGCGGGCGCGGGCCGCGATGTCGGGGTGCCGGGAGAGGTAGTGCAGGGCGAAGGAGAGCGCGCCCGACGTCGTCTCGTGACCGGCGATCAGGAAGGTGATGACCTGTTGGCGCACGTTCTCCGCGGACAGCCGTTCGCCGGTCTCCGGGTGGGCGGTCTCCAGCATCCGGTCCAGCAGGTCGCCGTTCCCGCTCGAGCCGCGGCGGGCGTGCACGAGGCCGTCGACGGTGCGGCTGAGGTAGGCGATGTCGGCCTCGTTGCGGCGCGCGGCGCGCCGCAGCAGCAGCCGTGACGGCACGGTGTCGAGGAGCAGCGCGTAGGTGAGGGTGCCCACCATCGCGGAGACGAAGGGGTGGGGGCGGGTGCGCTCGAAGGAGCCGAAGTCGTGCCCGAACCCGGTGCGCGCGATGGTCTCCAGCGTCAGCTTCGTCATGTCGCCGGGCACGTCGACGGACCGGCCCGCCGCCTGCGCCCGGTCCCAGTGGGCGGTGAGCTGCTCGGCCACGGCCAGCATCATCGGGTGGTAGGCCGCCATGGCCTCCCGGCTGAAGCCCGGCGCCAGGACGTCGTGCGCCAGCTGCCAGTTGGGCTCGTGGTTGTACGCCGTGAACAGCGCGTCCCCGGCGACGGGCCGCAGGTTGGCTATGCCGAGCCCGACGTGTTTGGCGAAGCGGGCCTCGTCCGCGAGGTCGGCGGCGAGGTCGGCACCTCCCACGAACACGAACTCCCTGCCGAACCCCTTGCGCCGGAAGATCGGGCCCAGTCGGCGGGCGAACCGGATGTTGTCCTGCAGGGGCGTGTCCTTGCTGACGCCCACGAGGTCGCCGAGCCAGGGCAGCCGGTACGGCGGATGCGGAATGCGGTGCAGCTCGGGCCAGCCCTGCGCGGCGCCGCGCGGCCCCTTCGTCGGTACGGCCCCCGTCGTCGTCGCCATGACGCGATCTCCCTTGAGTCAGCGGCAGGTTGAGCGTGTAGGACGTGCGCGTGACGTGCGTGTGGGACTGCGTGTTGTACGTGAGGTCAATAACGCGGTCAGTCTCGACCCGTTGTTGAACCGGCGTCAAGTAAGGTGCGGGGATGGCCGCGAACCACGGAGCGCGCACACGCCGTCGGCTCAGCACCTCGGAGCGCCGGGAACAACTGCTGTCGGTGGGGGCGCGGCTGTTCTCGGAGAGCCCGTACGACGACGTGTGGATCGAGCAGGTCGCCGAGATCGCCGGGGTCTCCCGGGGGCTGCTGTATCACTACTTCCCGACCAAGCGGGACTTCTTCGCCGCGGTGGTCGAGCGGGAGAGCGAGCGGATGCTGCGGATGACGGCGGCCGTGCCCGGTGTCCCGGTGCGCGAACAGCTCACCGCCGGCCTCGACACCTACCTGGAGTACGTGCGCACGCACGCCCACGGCTACCGCGCCTTCCATCGCGCCGACGCGGCCGGAGACCAGACCGTGCGCCGGGTCTACCGGCGGGCCCTGGCCGCGCAGGAGCGCCAGATCCTGGCCGCCCTCGCGGCGGACCCCGAGTTCGGCCCGGCCTTCGAGGAGCGCCCCGAGGTGGGCCTGGCGGTGCGGGGCTGGCTGGCGTTCATCACGGCGGTCTGCCTGGAGTGGCTGCGTCGTTCGGACCTGTCGCGTCAGCAGGTGCGGGAGTTGTGCGCCCGGGCGTTGCTGGGCGTCCTCTGAACATCGTCGTGGACTTCCCCCGAAGAGCGGGGGCCGGTGGTTGGCGTTCGCCCCGATCTTCGATAGGTTAGGCAAGGCTTACCTAAGGAGGTTTGGGATGCGTGACAGTCAGAGCTGGACGGCCGCGCCCGCCGCGGCACAGCGGGCGCGTTCGATGCTCGCCACCGCTTGGTCCTGCGCGGTGACCGCGGACGGCGGGCGCGAGGAGTTCGTCGGCGCGCACAGTGTCGCCGACGACGGCCGGGTGCTGCTGCACGTGCCCGAGGACAGTGCCCTGCTCACGGCCGCGATCTGCGCGCCGCGCGGCGAGCCGTCCGCCGTGCTGGAGTTCGCCGACGTCGCGCCCGTCCCCATGCGCAGCCGGATCCGTGCCCGGCTCTGGCTCGCCGGCTGGTTCGCCCCCGACGACGGACACCTCGCCTTCACGGCCACCCGCATCGTCCTCAAAGAGCCGTCCGCCGCGGTGGTCGTCGACCTCGACGAGTTCGCCGCCGCCGAGCCCGACCCGCTGGCCACCGCGGAGGCGCGGCTGCTGACCCACCTCGCCGACTGCCACGCCGACGCCGTCGAGCGGCTCACCCGGCTCGTCGAACCCGACAGCCTGCACGGTGCCGTCCGCGTCCAGCCGCTTGCCGTCGACCGGCACGGGATGACGCTGCGCATCGAACGCGCCCGCGCCCACGGCGACGTACGCCTGCCGTTCCACACGCCCGCGGACGACGTCTCGCAGCTCACCGAGCGGGTGCACGTCCTGCTGGCGCAGGCGAGCGCGGCCTCCTGCCCGCGCGCCCTACAGCGGCAGCGCACAGACGGCGACGGGTGAGGCCAACGGCCTGCCCGCGAGGCGCAGTTCGCCGCTCCTCGCGTCCACGTGGAAGACGCTGACCGTGCTCGACCTCTGGTTCGCCGCGAACAGCAGCCCGCCGTCCGGCGAGAAGGCGATCTGCCGGGGGAAGTCCCCTTCCACCGGCACCGTGCCGAGCAGCCGCAGCCGGGCGCCGTCCGCCTCCACCGCGTACCGCGCGATGCTGTTGTCGCCCCGGTTGGCGAGGAACGCGTACGCGCCGTTGGACGTCACCAGGATCTGCGCCGGGTAGTTGGTGCCCTTCCCGCTCCCGGTGGACTGCGGCTCGCCGATGGTCAGGCGGCCGCTCGGGGGATCGTAGGAGCAGACCGCGACGGTGTCGTCGGCCTCGTTGGCCAGGTAGGCGTACCGGCCGCCGGGATGGAAGGTGAGGTGGCGCGGCCCGGCGCCCGGCCGGGTGTGCGCCTGCGCGGTCTCGGTGAGCGTGCCCGCCTTGTCGTCCAGGCGGTAGGTGTACACGGTGTCCGTGCCGAGGTCGACGGCGAGGACATGGCCGCCGCCCGGAGCGGTGATGAACTGATGGGCGTGCGGGCCCTCCTGGCCCGGCCCCGGGGAGGGCTTCGTGTGGGTGACCTCGTCCGTGCGCTCGCCGAGGCCGCCGGACGCCTCGATCGGGTGCACGGCCACACTGCCCGAGCCGTAGTCGGCGCTCAGCAGCCACCGCCCGCTCGGATGGACCGACAGATGGCAGGGCTGCGCGCCGCCCGTGGGACGGCTGCCCAGGACCTTCCGGTCGGCGAGCCGCACGGCGGTCACGGTTCCCCGCTCGCGCTCGTTCACCGCGTACAGCGTCCGCCCGTCCGGGTGCACCGCGAGATACGACGGGTCGGCGACGCCGGTGACGGTGTCGCCGCCGGTGACACGGCCGGTGCCGGGGTCGTAGGCGGCCACGCCGATGCCGGTGCCGCCGCCCTCGACCGAGGTGTACGTGCCGATGTAGAGCGGTCGGGGGCCGGAGGGCTTGGGGGTCGGTGGCGGCGAGGGTGCGGTGGCGCCCTCGGGCACCGGTGAGGTGCCGGCCTCCTGCGGCCGTGCGGTGTTCGAATCCGAGGAGTTCCCGCAGGCGGCGAGGACGGGGAGCGTGGCCGCCCCGCCGAGGGCGGCCACGAAACGGCGCCTGCTCCAGTAGCCGTGCGACGCTTCCGTACCACTGCCCATGTCCGCACCTCAGGTCTTCGGTTGCCCCGGTCGTCACAGCCACCTTCGCGTGCATCACCCGTCCGGTGCAAAAGAAGCGCGGCGTGTTGCGCGGGGCGCAACGCGTACGGTGGCTACCAGTCGCCGTCCTCGACCGGCTCGCCCTTGAGCTGCTGCACCTGGGAGGGCGCGGGCTCCTGCCAGGCGTCGAGGTCGTCGCCGAGCCAGTCGCCGACCGGCTTGACCGCCCCGAGGGAGTCCGTGGGGGCGAGATCGTCGGCGTCCGCGTCGTAGTAGTCGTACCAGGGCAGACCCGCGCGCGTGTACGCCGCGCGGTCCACCGGCGACGGCGGGGGCGCCTCGCCGGTGATGCGGCGCCACTCCGGAGGCGTCACCAGATGGACGAAGACCCGCCCGGCGGGCCGCTCGGCCCAGTCCGTCGCCGGCCGCTCGTCCCGGTAGACCTCCTGGCGCATCGAACCGCCGACCCCGAGGCCCATGGCCGCGGCGGCCCGCGGCCGGCCCGCCGGAGCGGCCGCGGGGGCGGCGCCCGGCGCCATCGGGGCGGCCATGGGCATCGCGGTCCCGTAGCCCCCGGCCGTCTTCACGGACCGCGTCCGCTCAGCCCTGCGCCGCTCCTCCTCGCGCCACACGGCCAGCGCCTCGTCCCTCAGCGGGAAGGACTGCAGCTGTACGCCGCCCCAGACCTCCTCGCCCGTGACCTGGCCCTCCACGGTCGCGCCCAGGCCCAGCGGCACCGCCACGAACTGGCGGACGGTGCCCTTGCCCGAGTTGATGCCGTCCAGCCAGGGCTGGCGGGGCAGCACGACGTAGTTCTGGGGTTTCCGGGAGAGCCGGTCGCTCCACGGCTTTCCCGAGACCGCGCACACCTTGCCCACCCCGACCTGGAGGGCGGCGGGCTCGGTCGTGCCCGTGAAGCTCAGCCACATCGCCTCGCGCAGGTACACCGGGAGCATCACGCCGCCGCGCGCCAGCCACTGCTCCGGCACGGTGTCCGGGTGGTCGGCGACCCGGCGGACCGGGAACTCGCCGAGGCCGGGCGGCAGCGGGTGCGTGCCGGTCTCGGGCAGCCGCAGTGTGCGCACGAACCGCACCGCCACTGCGCCCGGCAGCCGCAAGGTGTTCCCGTCGATCCGTACAGTCGTGTCGGCCATCGGCGCGCTCCCCCTCGTTCCCGCGCCGGCCCTGTCCCGGCGCTCCCCACGAGAGAACGCCCTCAGATCCCCGTACGGTTCCGCCACAGCTGCTCCTGAACGCCCAGGCGCTCGCGCAGCCGGGTCAGGCGCGGCATCCGTTCGCGCTGTTCCCGCGACACGCGGTCCAGTTCCTCCAGCAGACGGCGCGAGCGGTGCTCGGTGTCGAGCTCGTCGAGGATCCGGTCCACCTCCGTCAGGACGGCGCCGAGCAGCTGCCAGTGCCGGCTCTCGTGTGCGGACTCCTCGCGCAGCAGCAGGGCCAGCTTGTCGCGCGTGCCCGCGGCCGTGCGCAGCTCCGCGGTCAGCCGCGCCTCCGCCGACTCGGCGCTCTCGCTGAGGTGGGTGGTCACCAGCACCGCGAAGCTCACCACGGCGTCGGCGATCTCGGACAGCAACTGCTCCACCGCGGCGCCCGTCTCCGACGCGAACAGCGGCTTCGGCTCGCGGGCCTTGGCCAGGTCGGTGAGCGTGCGCGCCAGGACGCGCAGGACCACCGTGCAGATCTCCAGCGTGTCGAGTCCGGTGCGCAGCACCACCCGGTGCAGCAGCCCCTCCCGCACCCGCGGATTCAGCCGCAGGCTGTCCTCGGCCTGCCGCAGGGCCGCGTCCACCTCCACGATGTCGTGGTCGAGCCGACGTGCCTCGTGCAGCCGCGCCACCGCCTCCTCCACGGGAGTGCGGCCGGCCGCCTCCTCGCCGACGCGCAGCATCAACTGCCGTACCCGGCGTGCCAGCCCCTCGATCGACTCACCCGCCTCGCCCACCCACACCGGCGGGGCGAGCAGCAGATTGAAGCCCAGCCCCACCACCGCGCCGATCAGGGTCTCCACCACCCGCGCCCAGGCCGTGTCCCCGACCGTGGTCACGCCCAGCACCAGCATGGCGCTGATCGCCACCTCGGGTACGTACTCGTCCACCCGCACCAGCCGCCCGACCGCCAGTGCGGCCACGATCAGCAGGGCGAGGCTCCACCACGTCAGACCCACCAGCAGACTGAAGGCGATGGCGACCAGCACCCCCGCCACCACGGCGTTCACCCGGCGGATGCCGTTGGTGAGCGTGGCGTACAGGGTGACCTGGACGACCAGCAGCGCGGTCAGGGGAGCGGTCAGCGGCGCTGGCTCGGGGCTCAGGCGCAGCGCGATGACGTAGGCGATCGTCGCGGCGCCCGCCGACCGCAGCGTCTGGACGACCACGGGGTCCCGGTGCCGCTTCACCAACCCCACGAGGGACGACCGCCACTCACGTACGTCTTGCATCTTCTGGCCTGTTCCCCTTCCTGAGGCGCATCGAACGTGCTCAGGGGGGGACTGTAACTGTCCTAGGGGTATGGGAAACCCCCGTCTCGACCAGTGGTTTTCCGCGGCCGGACGCGGAGGTCGGCCGGATGGGCGACGCCCGTGCGGGACGCGAGCCTTGGACCATGAAAACGCATCGCACCAAAATCGTCCTCACCCTGATCATCGGCCTCGCCGGCGCGGCGCTGACGGTGCCGCAGACCGCCACCGCCACCGCGGAGGGCTCCGTCGTGGCCGCCCTCGACCGCGCCGCCCAGCCGTTACGCACCGTCGAGCCCGGCGCCGACACCCGCGACCTGCGCGCCCTCGACCGGATGATCGGTGACGCGAAGGTCGTCGGTGTCGGTGAGGCCACGCACAGCTCGCACGACTTCTTCGCGATGAAGCATCGCGTCTTCCGCCACCTCGTCGAGGAGAAGGGCTTCCGCACCTTCGGCCTGGAGGGCAGCTGGAGCACCGGCCTGCGCCTCAACGACTACGTCCTGTACGGGAAGGGGGACCCGCGCCGCATCATGCGGGAGGAGTTCCAGGGCACCTACCTCTGGTGGAACAACACCGACTACCTGGCGCTCGTCGAGTGGATGCGCGCCCACAACCGGCAGCACCCGAACGATCCCGTCCGCTTCATGGGCGACGACCTCGGCTGGGCCGGACCCGAGCTGTACGACAAGGTCACCGACTACGTGGCCGGCGCCCACCCCGACCTGCTGGCCCGCTTCACCGAGCTGTACCGCGGCCTGCGGCCCACCGTGCCGACCGGCCCGTACATGGAGCAGTACATGAACCGGCCGCTCGCCGAGCGCCGGGAGATGGCCGCCCGCACCGGGGAAGCGCTGGAGCTGCTGCGCAAGCAGTCGGCGACGGGGACGGCGTACGACTGGGCGGTGCGCAACGCGACGGCGATCGACCAGGTCGCGCGCTTCTACTCCTTCGACGACCAGACCCAGAACGCGGACGCCATGCGCTACCGCGACCAGGCCATGGCGGACAACACGGCCTGGTGGCAGGAGCACACGGGCACCAAGGTCCTGCTGTCGGCGCACAACGCCCACGTCGGCTACGACACCCCTGACCCGGCCAACTACCCCAGGATGCAGGGCGCGTTCCTGCGCGACCGGCTGAAGGACGCCTACGTGAGCGTGGGCTTCACCTTCGACCGGGGCTCGTTCAACTCGACCGGGCCGGACGGCAAGGTGCGGCGCTTCACCGTCGGCGCGGCCGGTGACGGCCTCAACGAGCACACCCTCGACCGCGTCGGTCTCCGGGACTACGTCGTCGACCTGCGGACCGTGCCGGAACCCGCCCGCGACTGGCTGGAGCGGGCCCGTCCGACCCGCAACATCGGCACGGTCCACCCCGACCGGGAGTACGACATAGCCCTCGCCCGCACCTACGACATCCTGATCCACCTGCACCAGGTGGAGGAGGCGCGACTGAGGGACCGGTGAGTGCCCCGGTTCAGACGTACAGCTTGTCGAGGAAGGAGGTCAGATTGCCCGTCGTGCGGGCGATCTGCTCCTCCAGGGTGAGGCTCTCCTCGAAGCGGCTCCCGGACTCCGGGGACTTCTTGCCGCGCACGTACAGCGAACAGGCCAGGTCGGTGCACATGTACAGGCCGACCGAGTTGCCCTCGCGGCCGGCCGGGCCCGCCTTGCGGGCGGTCATCAGGGAGACACCGCCGCCCGGGTGGGTGGTCAGACACAGGGAGCACATGCTGCGGTGCAGGAAGCCGCGCTGCGAGGGCGGGAAACGGAGGGTCACGCCGACGAGCCCGTCCTTCCGTTCGGTGACCAGATAGCTGCGGTCGGGCGCTCCCGGATCACGCCAGCCGAGGAAGTCCAGATCGTCCCAGGGGCGTTGGTCGAGATCGCGCGGAACAGCCAGGCGTTTGGCCTCGCCCTTGGAGCAGTTGACGAATGAGTTGCGGATGTCCTGCTCGGTGAGTGATCTCATGGAGTGCCTCCTGGGCGTCGATGTTTCGAAACCTAGGGGGACTAGGTTTCGGCCTAGGGTAAATAGTCTCGGCGAGGGGGAGCCAGTGGATTTCCGTGACGTAGCCTCACCACGTGCCCAGGCCGCGCTGCGCCATGTCGCGGCCCGTTCGGCGGGACCGGCCGTCGACCCCGCCCTGCGGATCACGCTGAACTTCCACCCGGACCGGCCGGCCCGCGGTCTGCCCATTCTCCGGGCGCTGGCCCGGGACGGCTCGTACCACTCGCAGTTCGTCACCGGCACCGGCAACGGCGGCCTGACCGCCCACGCCGGCGGCGACCGCTGGCGCTGGGAGAGCCGGATCTTCGGCGCGGCGTACGACGACGCACCCGCGCACGAGCGGCCGGTGTACGGTGCGCTCGACTTCCGGCGCCAGGTGGTGGGTGCCGCCCCCAGGTTCGGCTCCTCCCACTTCCGGCTGACGAGTGCGGCACTCAGCCGAGCCACATTCTGCTACCCGGACAGCGCCGCCGAGCCCGGTGACTTCGGCGTGGCCGCCGGCATGTCCCTCATCGCGTTGGCCGAGGCCGACGAGCAGGACGCCCTCAACGACTACATAGAGGCCCAGATCCACGGTGGCGTCGACCTCGCCCGGGACGTGGAGGCCCTCGTCCTGGACGCGAGCTACAGGGGCACCCCCGTCGAGGCCGCGGCCCGCCTGCTGCCCGTCCCCGTCGAGTGGCACCCCGGCTACCGGCTCACCGTGGCCGAGCTGCGGCGCCACGCCGACTACCGGGGCGAGCAGTACACCGACCTGGGCGCCCGGATCGCCGAGGACGGCCGCGTCGACCCCCGCGTCATCGGCGACGCCGCCCGCAGCGGCCGCCACGAGATCCAGGACCTGAAGATGGTGTGGCACACGCTCGCCCGCTTCGGGGCGCCGGAGGGCGCGGGCACGGCCTACTCGGCGGTGGAGGTGCCGGCGGCGTCGGCGGCCGAAGGGGGCCACACCCCCGTGGCCAGCACGCCCAGTGCGTAGGCGCGGGCGACCAGTTCCGTGCGGTTCGCGGCGCCCCAGCGCGCGGACAGGCGGCGCAGGTGGTAGGTCACGCCGTCCCCGGTGAGGCCGGTCTCGCGGGCGGCGCGGGCCGTGGTCGCGCCCCCGGCGAGCAGCGCGAGGATGGTGGCCTCGACCGGCGTGACCTTCGCCGTCGGCTCCTCGGGGCGGGGCTCGCGCTCTCCCAGGACGCGCAGCATCACCAGCAGGGCGGGCGTCTCCTCCACGCGGTCGCTCACCGGGTCCGCGGTCAGCTCCCCGTACCGCTCCCGGCCGTCGGGCGCCCGCCAGACCACCGACACCTGGTAGCGCGACCGGTGCCGCAGCCGCAGCGCCTGCGCGATCCGCTCGACCTGCGTCGCCTCCTGCGGACGGAACAGCTCCAGCACGTCCCGGCCCCGCAGCCGCCCCGGCGTCGTACCGCACTCCGTCGCCATCGCCGGATTGGCGAGCAGGACATCGCCGTACACGTCGCACACCGCGACCGGCACCGCGACCCGGTCGAACAGCATCAGCGCACGATTGCGCCAGACCACGGCCTCCCGCCGACCCGCTTCCACCAGCACCTCCCGCCGTCCATCATCACCCATGCACCGGGTGGGCGTTCTGGTAGGCCAGCCTGCGGTCGGCCCCCTCGCCGACCCCGGTCAGGAACTCGTCCAGGGCCATGAACTCCTGCCAGACCGGCCGGCCCCCGGCGCGGCAGAGCTCCGCCACCACGAGGTCCTCCAGATCGGCCACGCGCTTGTTCTTCCAGACCTTGTCGGCGAGGCTCACCAGCAGGTCGTCGACGCCGGCGCCCGGGGCGCCCCAGGAGGCGTGGCCGGCGGCGAAGCGGGCCGCCCGCGGCTCCACGCCGTGCGCCAGCAGGAGGTCCCGCCCCGCCTCCTCGTGCGCCGAACCGGGCCCGGAGAGCTCCGCGACGTGCAGGGCCTTGCCCACGTCGTGCGTGGCGGCGCCGAAAAGCACCGCCTCCCGGTCCACGGCCAGCGCGGGACAGTGCCGCTCCACCCAGTCGACGAGCTGCGCGGCGACATCGTGGACGGCCCGCAGATGGGCGACGAGGCGCGGGGGAGCGTCCAGCCGGCCCAGCAGCTCGGCCGCCCTCGCGGGAAGCGGCCGCAGTGGTGGGTCCCCGGTGTCGTCCAGAGCGATCGACAGCACGTTCGCGGTGGTCATCGCGCCAGGGTAGACCGCGTCTTGCGGATGGCAGCGGAGTGCACAAGTCCCCTTGTCCGTTCTTGACTACACGATCGTGCAGTCCCGAGGGCCTGGGCGTCTCGCGGAGTGGATCACGCTGGATCGCAGTACTTCCGTACCGCGAAAGGCAGTTGTCGCGCCATGCCCCCCACCGCAGTGCACCCGCAGTCCGCAGACACCCTCCCCGGCGTTCCCGTCGTCGACATCTCCGCCACCGGCCCCGGCCTCACCCCGATCCAGCAGGTCATGGACCTGATGCGCGAGCACGGCCCGGTGCTCGTGCGGCGGCTGCACGGCCGGGACGCCCTGTTCGTGTCCGACCTCGACCTCGTGAGCGACCTCGCCGACGAGCGGCGGTTCGCCAAGCACGTCGGACCCGCGCTGGAGAACGTCCGCGAGTTCACCACCGACGGCCTGTTCACCGCCTACAACGACGAGCCCAACTGGGCCAAGGCGCACGACATCCTCATGCCGGCCTTCGCGCTCGGCTCGATGCGCACCTACCACCCCGTGATGCTGAAGGTGGCGCACCGGCTCATCGAGTCCTGGGACCGCGCCGCCCGTGCCGGGGTGCCGGTGAACGTGCCCGACGACATGACCCGCATGACCCTCGACACCATCGGACTCGCCGGATTCGACTACGACTTCGGCTCCTTCGAGCGCGACGAACCCCACCCCTTCGTCGAGTCGATGGTCCGCTGCCTGGAGTGGGCCATGACCCGCCTCGCCCGTGTCCCGGGCCAGGACCACTCGGCGGCCGACGCGTCCTTCCGCGCCGACGCCGACTACCTCGCCCAGGTCGTCGACGACGTCATCGCCTCCCGCACCGGCACCGACCAGAGCGGCGCCGAGGACCTCCTCGGCCTCATGCTCAGCGCCGAGCACCCCGCCGACGGCACCACGCTGGACCCCGCCAACATCCGCAACCAGGTCATCACCTTCCTGATCGCCGGGCACGAGACGACCTCCGGCGCGATGTCCTTCGCCCTGTACCACCTCGCCAAGCACCCCACCGCGCTCCGGCTCGTCCAGCGCGAGGTCGACGCCCTGTGGGGCGACACCGCCGACCCCGAGCCGACGTACGACGAGGTCGGCCGGCTCACCTACACCCGGCAGGTCCTCAACGAGGCGCTGCGGCTGTGGCCGACGGCCGCCGCCTTCAGCCGCCACGCCCTTCAGGACACCCTCCTCGGCGGGCGGATCCCGCTGAGCGCCGGGCAGGCCGTCACCGTGCTCGCGCCGATGCTGCACCGGCAGCCGGTGTGGGGCGACAACCCCGAGCTGTTCGACCCCTCCCGCTTCACCCCGGAGGCGGAGGCGGCCCGCTCGGCGCACGCCTTCAAGCCCTTCGGCACCGGTGAACGCGCCTGCATCGGACGGCAGTTCGCGCTGCACGAGGCGACCATGCTGCTGGCGATGCTCGTCCACCGCTACCGGCCCAGCGACCACGCCGACTACCGGCTCACGGTGAAGGAGACCCTCACCCTCAAGCCCGAGGGCTTCACCCTGACCCTTGCCCCGCGCACCGCGGCCGACCGCACCCACGCGCCCCTCCCGGGAGCCGTCCCCGTTCAGGTCGGCGAGTCGGTCGACACCGCGGCCCTGCCCACCCGCGTCCGCCCCGGCACCGGCGCCCTCTTCCTGCACGGCAGCAACTACGGCACCTGCCGCGAGTTCGCCGCCCAACTCGCCGACGAGGCCGCCGCGATCGGCTGCGAAACCCAGGTCGCCGCCCTCGACGACTTCGCCGAAGGCCTGCCCACCGACCGCCCCGTCGTCATCACGGCCGCCTCCTACAACGGCCGCCCCACCGACGACGCCACCGCCTTCGCGGCCTGGCTGGAGGACACCCACGACCTGTCCGGGGTGACCTACGCCGTCCTGGGCGTCGGCGACCGCAACTGGGCCGCCACCTACCAGCACGTCCCGACCCACGTCGACGAACGCCTCGCCGAACTCGGCGCCACCCGCCTCACCGACCGCACCGCCGCCGACGCCTCCGGCGACCTGACCGGCGCGGTCCGTGCGTTCACGGCACGGATGCGCACCGCCCTCCTCGAGCAGTACGGCGACCCGGACGCCACCGCCCCCGGCGACGAGCCCACGGCCGCCTACGAGGTCCGCGCGCTCACCGGCGGCCCGCTCGACGCCCTCGCCGACCGGCACGGACTCGTCCCCATGACGGTCACCGAGGCGTACGACCTCACCGCCCCCGGCCACCCGCGCCGCAAGCGCTTCGTCCGCGTCGCCCTGCCCGAGGGCACCACCTACCGCACCGCCGACCACCTCACCGTCCTGCCCGCCAACGCCCCGGCCCTCGTCGAGCGCGCCGCCACCGCACTCGGCGTCGACCTCGACACCGTCCTGGACATCCGGCCCACCCGCCCCCGCCGGGACGGACTCGCCGTCGACCGTCCCTTGACGGCGCGTCAGCTGCTCACCCACCACGTCGAGTTGCAGGAGCGCCCGACCGCGGCCCAGCTCGCCGTGCTGTCCGCCGCCAACCCCTGCCCGCCGGAGCGCATGGCCCTGGCCGCCCTCACCGGCGACCCGCGCACCCTCGTCGAGGTGATCGAGGACTTCCCGGCGCTGCGCGGCGCCCTGGACTGGCCGCACCTGCTCGACCTGCTCACCCCGCTGCGTCCCCGGCACTACTCGATCTCCTCCTCTCCGGCGGTCGACCCCGGCCACGCGGACCTGATGGTGTCGCTGCTGGAGGCCCCGGCCCGCTCGGGCAACGGCGTGTACCGGGGTACCGGCTCCGGTCACCTCGTGGACATCGAACCCGGCGACACGATCCACGCCCGCGTCCAGCCGTGCCGCGAGGCCTTCCGGATCGACGGCACCGCACCGGTGGTCATGGTCGCCGCGGGCACCGGTCTCGCCCCGTTCCGCGGAGCCGTCGCCGACCGTACGGCGGCCCTCGCGTCCGGCGCCGAACTCGCCCCCGCCCTCTGCTACTTCGGCTGCGACGCCCCCGACGCCGACTTCCTGCACGCCGAGGAGTTGCGCGCCGCCGAAGCCGTCGGCGCGGTCTCCCTGCGCCCGGCCTTCAGCGCCGCCCCGGAGGGGGAGGTGACCTTCGTGCAGCACCGCATAGCCGCCGAAGCCGACGAGGTCTGGGACCTGCTGAACTCCGGTGCCCGCGTGTACGTCTGCGGCGACGGTTCACGGATGGCGCCCGGTGTGCGGGACGCGTTCCGTATGCTCTACCGGGACCGTACGCCGGACTCCGGCGAGGCGGACGCCGAGCAGTGGCTCGACGGGCTGATCGCGGCCGGGCGCTACGTCGAGGACGTGTACGCGGCGGGCTGAGCGACAGCGGGCTGACCGACGGGAAGGTGGGCGCACGGTGGCGGACTCCTGGGAACAGGCCCGGCGGATCCTCGCGGAGGCGGGCCTGCGGCCCGACCGCCTCGCCCACCTCGCGCCGCTCGGCGGCGGAACGTACAACGCCGTCGACGAACTCCGCCTCACCGACGGCAGCCGCTACGTGCTGAAGACCGCGCCGACCGCGGCGGGCCTGCGGCACGAGAACCGGCTGCTCGTCTCCGAGGCGGAGTTCTACCGCGCGGCCGCCCAGGCGGACGTACCCGCGCCGCACGTCCTGGCCCTCGACGGTCGGCACCTGCTGATGACGGTGTGCCCGGGCGCCCCCTGGGACGGCTCGCTCACGGAAGCCGAACAGGCCGATTTGCGCGGGGAGCTGGGACGGCAGGTGGCCCGGCTGCACACGGTGACCGGGCCCGGTTTCGGCTATCCGTCCGGCGCCCTCGGGCCGCTCGCCCCCGACTGGAGGACGGCGTTCACCGCGATGTTCGACGCCGTCCTCGACGACGCCCGCCAGTACCGCGCCCCGCTGCCCCTCCCGGCCGACGAGGTGGCCCGCTGCGCCGCGGCCGCCTACGACGCCCTCGACGAGGTCACCGTCCCCCGCCTCGTCCACTTCGACCTGTGGCGGGGCAACATCCTGGTCGACCGCACGGCGGGCGAGGCCCGCATCGGCGGGCTCATCGACGGGGAGCGCATGTTCTGGGGCGACCCGCTCGCCGACTTCGTCTCCCTGGCGCTGCTCGGGGACATCACCAAGGACGAGGCGTTCCTCGCGGGCTACCGGGAGGCCGGCGGCCGCGCCGAGTTCGACCGGCCCGCGCGACTGCGGCTCGCCCTCTACCGTGCCTACCTCTACCTGATCATGATCACCGAGACGATCCCGCGGGCGGCCGGCGAGGACCACGCCGACTGGGTACGCAAGGCGGTCGACCCCGAACTCCTCGCCGCGCTGACCGAGATCAAGAACCTGCAGAGCTCCTAGCTCGCTCCTGGCTCGCTCCTGGCTCGCGATCCCCGCGCCGAGGTTTCGCAGGTCGCGGCGGAGGTACTCGCGTGTCTTTCGACGACGGGAACCCCGATGACGGGAAGGAGTACGCCATGACCGAGCATCGCGTCGAAGGACAGGGTCAGAGCGACGGGCCCGTGCCGCGGGACCTGCCGGACCAGCAGGCGCGCGACGGCGAGGACCCCTGGGAGGGCGACCCCGCCCGCGCTGACGCGGAAGCCGAGGCGGCCGACGCCGAGGAGCCGGACGGCTCCACCGAGGGCGTACCCGACACGGACGAGGCGGGCACGGGCCGGCAGGGCGCCCCGCAGGGAGCCACCGTCCACCCCGAGCACCCCGTACCGGACGAGCCGCCGGCATGACGGCATGACGACGCGCTGAGGCCGGGGCGGGCTCGCGCCTGCCCCGGCCTCAGCGCCCCTCAGCCCCTCAGCCCCTCAGCCCCTCAGCCCCTCAACCCCTCAACCCCTCAACCCCTCAGCGCCTCAGCGCCTCAGCCCCTCAGCGCCTCAGCCGACCTTGCGGCCCTCCATCGGCTCCGTCTCCGCGCCCTCGCCGCGCTGCATCCCCAGCAGGAACTCCTCCAGGACCTCGGTAGAGGTGTGCTGCGGATGCCAGCCGAGCTCGGTACGCGCGCGCGTGGCGTCCATCAGCGGGAGCCTGAGCACCGCGTCGAACAGGTGCGGCGAGGTCGGCAGCAGGTGCAGCCCCCACGCGGCGGCGATCGCCGAGCGGGCCGCCGTACGGGGCAGGCGGACCGGGCGGGCGTTGAACATCTCGCCCAGCAGCTCCGCGTCGACCGGCGGATCGGCCGCCAAATTGAAGGCGCCGCGCACCTCGGAGGTCACCGCGAGCCGGTACGCCTCGGCCGCGTCGTCCGTGTGCAGCGCCTGCACCCGCAGCCCCGGCACGTCGGGCAGGAAGCGCAGCAGCTCCGGCCTCGCCAGCGGCCCCGGCAGGAAGCGCCCGCCGAAGATGCGGCGCTGCTCGCTCGCCGACTCCCGCTTGAAGAGGAACGCGGGCCGCATCCGCACCACCCGGATCGTGGGATGGTCGCGCTCGAACGTGTCCAGCGCCCGTTCCAGGTAGGCCTTCTCGCGGCAGTACGCGGCGTCCGGCCAGCCGTGCGTCGGCCAGGACTCGTCCACGGCGCGGTCCTTCGGTCCCGGTGAGTACGCGCCCACCGACGACGCGTGCACCAGGACCGGCACCTCCGTCGCCGCCACCGCCTCGAACACCCTGATGCTGCCCAGGACGTTGGTGCGCCAGGTCCGCGCGGGATCGTGCGTCGGCTGGAACGCCCACGCCAGATGGATCACGGCGTCGGCCCCCTCGAAGTACTCGGCCGCGTCGGTCCGCTCGGACGCCAGGTCGACCGCCGCCCACTCCGTCCCCGGCGGCGTCCACTCCGGAATCCGCCGGGCCAGGCCCAGCACGGACCCCACCCCCAGATCCTCCGCGAGCAGGCGCACCACACTGGTGCCGACGTTGCCGGTGGCGCCCGTGACGACGATCCTCATGCCCGTTTCGCTGCTCACCTTCGACTCCTCTCGGCAGCTCCGCTCGGGGAACGGACCGAGTACCCGGGTCACGGGCGAACCACCGCGCAGACGCGCACTGAGGGGTCATAGTGCAAGGACCCCTAAGACACGTTCCGGCCGCCGAACGCGTCGACCCCCGTCCGCTCGGCCGACAGCTGCCACAGGCGGGCCGCCTGGTCCGGGTCGATCGCCCAGGGCCTGACGCCGGTGGTCGCGTCGTCGGACAGGGCGGTCTCGGCGATGTCGCAGTCCTCCAGGTAGACGCCGCCCAGGCCGGCCAGCTGGGGCGAGGTCGCGGCCCACACCTGGGTCGCGGCGCCCTCCTGCGGGCTCTTGAAGCCCCCGGGGTTGAGCACGTTGCCCGCCTCGTCGATCCAGCCGCGCTCGATCATCTCCTCCTTGGGCAGGTGCCGCTGGAGCGGCGTGATGATGCCGCCGGGGTGGAGGGAGAAGGCCCGTACGCCACGGTCCTGGGCCAGCCGGTCGAGATGGACGGCGAACAGGACGTTCGACGTCTTCGCCTGCCCGTACGCCTGCCACTTGTCGTAGCCGTCCCGCCGGTCGAGGTCGTTCCAGCGGACCCCGGAGAAGTGGTGGGCGCGGGAGGAGACGGAGACCACGCGGGCGCCGCCCGGCTCGATCGCCGGCCACAGGCGGTTCACCAGGGCGAAGTGGCCGAGGTGGTTCGTCGCGAACTGCGCCTCCCAGCCGGGCCCGACCCGGGTCTCGGGGCATGCCATGATCCCGGCGTTGTTGATCACGATGTCGAGGGTGCGGCCGGAGGCGAGGAACCGCTCGGCGAAGGCGCGCACGCTGTCGAGGTCGCCGAGGTCGAGTTCGTCCACCTCGACACCGGTGAGGCCCTGCAGGGCCTGCGTCGCGGTGTCCGGGCGGCGGGCGGGGACGACGACCCGGGCGCCGGCCCCGACCAGAGCGCGCGTGGTCTCCAGGCCGAGGCCGGAGTAGCCGCCGGTGACGAGGGCGAGCCGTCCGGTGAGGTCGACGCCGTCGAGGACGTCGTCGGCGGTGCTGTGGGCGCCGAAGCCCGAGCCGATCTTGTGCTGTGCCGTGGTGCTGTAGGTCATGCCCGGAACGCTACGAATTGGAGTGCTCTCCAAGTCAAGGGCCGACCGACCGGGGCAGAAAAGAGCCCCGACCGGACGGGGGATTCCGGTCGGGGCGGCCAAGGGTGGGTACGGATGGCGGTCGCCTCTCGGCGAAAGGCTCCACAGGGCTTCAGCCGAACGATCGTCCCTGTGGGCAAAAGGTGAGGCCCGGGGACACTGTCCCATCCGTACCCACGGCTGGTTCAACGGAGAACCACTGATGCGTGTTCCTCGCCCTGCCGCCCCGGTGCCGTGATCCGTGTCACCCCTCGTTTCCCCGCGGAGCGACCTCCGACCAGATGTTCTCCGCCTCCAGCAACAGCGTGCCCAGCACCGCCGTACGGGCCGCGCCCCCCTGCTCCTGCCCGGCGTGGTGCCGCAGAGTGCGCTGCAGACGGCCGTGCAGGTCCCGCAGCTCCTCCAGCGCCGCCGTCGGCCCACTCTCGGCGGACGCGTGGCAGGCGTCTCCGATCAGCTCCAGCAGACGGGCGTACTCCCGCAGCGCCGGGCCGTCGGGCAGGGCGGGGGAGCGGTCGTCGTCGACGCCGACCGCGAGGGCGCGCGTCAGCGCCGCCACCTGGGCGGTGACACGGCTCCAGCGCTCGTCCTCCGTCTCGGGCGGCACATCCAGGGGCCCCCGGTGCAACGCGCGCAGCGGGACCGCCGTCAGACGCAGGCTCTCCCGGCTCCAGGCGCGGGCCGAGCGCAGCCCGTCGCGCCGGCGCTCCAGCCGGGAGGCCGCACGCGACCAGTCGGCGGCCGTCGCCGCGTCCCACTCGCCCTCCCGCAACCCGTCGGCGACCGTGTGCAGCACGTCACCGGTCTCCCGGGCGAGCGCCGCCAGGTTCTCCCGGACGTCCCGCAGGTGCACGGGCGGCAGGACGAGCGCGTTGACGGCGATGCCGATCACCGCGCCGAGCAGCGCCTGCCCCACCCGGTGCGTCACCGCGGACGTGGTGACCGCCGTGCCCGAGGCGAGCGTGAACACGGCCGTGGTCGCCGCGTAGACCCCCTGGTCCCCGAAGCGGTGCCAGTTCGCCAGCAGCATCAGGGGCGGTACGCACAGCGCCAGCGCGCCCATCGTGTCGCCGGCGACCGCCTGAGCGGCCGAGGCGAGCAGCGCCCCGCCGCAGATCGCCGTGAACTGCTGTGCCGCCTGCCGCAGCGAGCTGTACACGGTGGCCTGCACCAGCACCAGCGCGACCCAGGGCGCCATCAGCGCCAGCGGGTCGCCCAGCAGGACGCCCGCCACGTACCAGGCGAGCAGCGCGGCACCCGACGCCTTCAGCGACTGCACGACCAGGTCGCGCTCCCGGCCCGGCCCGGCCCAGGCGGACCGGACCGCCTGGCCGACGGCGCGTGCCTCCCGCCGTACGAAGTCGACCGGCCGGGAACCGCTCAGGGGGCGTCCCCACAGCCGTACCTCATCACTCACACGCGTCATGGGCTGCCGGTGTCCCCAGCTTTCGGTAGGTCATGCGAGGGGGCTGTCCGCCAGGGACGCCAGCAGGTGGGCGGGGTCGTCGTAGACCACCTCCGCGCCGGCCTCCTCCAGGTCGGCGCGCGGGATGCCACCGCACAGGACGCCGACGCAGCGCACCCCGGCCCGGCGGCCGGCCCGCATGTCCCACACGGTGTCGCCGACGAACACGGCCCGCTCGGCGGGCACCCCGGCCAGCTCCAGGGCGTGCTCGACGGGCTCCGGCGCGGGTTTGCCCCGCTCGACGTCGTCCGCGCTCGCCGTCGCCGCGATGACGTCGTCGGCGTCGATGGCCCGCCGCAGCGCCGACAGCTCCGCACCGCTCGCGGAGGTCGCCAGCACCACCTGCCAGCCGTCCTTGTGCAGGCGCCGCAGCAGCGGCCCGGCGTCGCGCAGCGCGGGCAGCCGGTCGAAGTACTGCCCGTAGAGGGCCTTGTGGGCGGCGCTGAGCTCCGCATCGCCGTCCTCGTCGCGGTCGTCGCCCAGCAGGTGGGCGATCAGGTCCGTCGAGCCGAGTCCCACCGCCCGGTGGACGGCGTGCATCGGCACTCGGTGGCCCGCCTGCCGGAAGGCCTCCCACCAGGTGGTCACATGGAGGTGGTTGGTGTCGACGAGCGTCCCGTCGACATCGAACACGGCGGCCCGCCGCATGGTCGGCATGGTCGAAGTTCCCCTTCCTGTCGCGCGTCCGCCGAGTACCACGTCAGTGCCCGGTCACTCCGGCCGGTGTACGACCGTCCCGTGTCCAGGCCAGCAGTTCGTCCGCCGACCACGTGGTGACCACCCGCTCGGCCGGCACCCCGCACTCCTCGGCCCGCGCGCACCCGTGAACCTGCCAGTCCAGCTGGCCGGGCGCGTGCGCGTCGGTGTCGACCGAGAACAGCGCGCCCGCGGCCACGGCCCGGCGCAGCAGCCGCTTCGGCGGGTCGAGGCGCTCCGGGCGGCTGTTGATCTCCACGGCGGTGCCCGACTCGGCGCACGCGGCGAACACCTCGTCCGCGTCGAACTCCGACTCGGGCCGTCCCCGCCCGCTGACCAGCCGTCCCGTGCAGTGCCCGAGGACGTCGGCGTGCGGATTGCGCACGGCGGCCACCATGCGGCGGGTCATCGCCCGCGCCTCCATGCGCAGCTTGGAGTGGACCGACACCACCACGACGTCGAGCCGTTCGAGCAGCTCCGGGTCCTGGTCGAGGGAGCCGTCGTCGAGGATGTCGCACTCGATGCCGGTCAGCAGCCGGAACGGCGCCCAGGTCGCGTTGAGCCGCTCCACCACGTCCAGCTGCTCCCGCAGCCGCTCCGCCGACAGGCCGCGGGCCACCGTCAGCCGCGGGGAGTGGTCGGTCAGCACCGCCCACTCGTGCCCGAGCGCGGCCGCCGCCCGGCCCATCTCCTCGATCGGGCTGCCGCCGTCCGACCAGTCGGAGTGCAGATGGCAGTCCCCGCGCAGCAGCCCGCGCAGCTCCTCGCCGCCCTGCGCGAGCGGGCCCCCGGCCTCGCCCTCCAGCTTCTCCAGGTAGGCGGGGACCCGCCCCTCCAGCGCCTCGCGCACCACCTGCGCCGTCTTCGGACCGACCCCCTTGAGCGACTCCAGCGTGCCTGCCCGCGCCCGCTCCTCCATCTCGCCCTCCGGCAGCCGCGTCAGCACGCGGGCCGCGGTGCGGAAGGCCTGGACGCGGTACGTCGGCGCCAGGGACCGCTCCAGCAGGAAGGCGATCCGGTCCAGGGCCCGGACGGGGTCCATCGCCACCTCCGACTTCGATCTCAGCGGGCGCTCCTCAGGCTCCAGAGTTCCCCAGTCCCGCCCGGCACGCACGACGAGCGCGCGGTTTGTCCGGTACGCACTCGGGTACTGCGAAGCGTCGTCCCCTTCCGTGTCTCCATGAGGAGGTAGGCCGTGTCCTCGGTGTCCGTCCCCACCGCACGCACCCAGGTGGCCGTGGTCACCGGAGCCGACTCCGGCATCGGCCGCGCCACCGCCGTCCGACTGGCCCGGGCGGGGATGGACGTGGGTATCACCTGGCACCGCGACCTCAAGGGCGCCGAGGAGACCGCCGACGAGGTCCGCGCCCACGGTCAGCGGGCCGTCGTGGCCCAGATGGACCTCACCCGGCTGCCCGTCGCCGCGGGCACCGTCGACGAGCTGTGCGACCGCCTCGGCCGCCTCGACGTCCTCGTCAACAACGCCGGTACGGGCACCATGACGCCCTTCGTCGACCTGGAGCTCGACACCGTGCGCGAGGTCCTCGACGTCGACCTCGTCGGCCCCTTCCTGTGCGGGCAGAAGGCCGCGCGGCACATGATCGCGCAGGGCGACGGCGGCCGGATCGTCAACGTCACCTCCGTCCACGAGCATCAGCCGCGCGTCGGCGCCGCCCCGTACTGCGCGGCCAAGGGCGGGCTCGGCCTGCTCACCCAGGTCATGGCCCTGGAGCTCGCCGAGTACGGCATCACCGTCAACGCGGTCGCGCCCGGCGAGATCGCCACGCCCATGACCGGACAGGAGAACGTCGACGTGGATTCGAAGCCCCGCCCCGGCGTGCCGCTCGGCCGCCCCGGGGACGCCCGCGAGGTTGCCGCCGTGATCGCCTTCCTGGCCGGCCCCGACGCCTCGTACGTCACCGGCGCCTCCTGGTCCGTCGACGGCGGCATGCTGCGCATGGGCCCCCAGGCGGGCTCGCACCTGGAACGGGACGACTGGCGACGCCCCTGAGCCCTCGCGCGCTTTGCGCTCTACGCTCTACTCATGACCGAAATCGCCAGCCCGTACATCGCCAACCCGCGGATCCTGGTGCTCGGGGTACAGCCCGGCACGCCGCCGTTTCGGATCGTGGAGATCGACGGCCAGGTGGTCGGTGAGGCGAAGGCCGTCACCGACGTGCTGGAGGCGGCCGCAGCCTTCGGCATCACCGTCCACGACCTGGACGATCCGGACGTGGTCCGCTGGGTCGGCGGAGACAAGTTCACCTGGACCCGCCACTGACCGACGGTCCGAATCTGCAGCCGGGAGCCGTTCGCCGGGGTGAGGCTCCTGGTCGGTGCGCCGGTCGCCGAGCCGCTCGTCGTCACCGGCATCGGGTCCACACCCGTCGAGTACGGCGGACAGGGCGGCGACCTTGTGACCCAGGGTCATTTGCCGCATGACGTAGGGTGCATGCCGGGGTGGGAGACCAGAGGGGGAACGGTGGCGCCGGAGCCGGTGCGCTTCGCGGTCCTGGGACCGGTTCGGGTCTGGCGGGCGGGGGCGGAGCTGGAACTCGGACGACCGCAGGAAAGAGCCCTGCTGGCGCTGCTGTTGGTACGGGCCGGTCAACCCGTCGCCGTGAGCGAGATCGTCGACGTCCTGTGGGGCCGGCGTCCTCCGGACAGCGCGGTCAACGTGGTCCGTCGGCACGTCGGGTCACTGCGCCGCCTGCTGGAGCCCGGCCTGCCCACCCGGGCGACCGGCCACTGGCTGCTGCGGGGCGGAGGCGGATACCGGCTGGCGACCGACGGCGACTCCCTGGACCTGCTGCGCTTTCGCGCGTTGCGGGACGAGGCACAGCGTGCCGCCTCGGACGGGGCGCCCGCACGGGCCGTGGAACTCCTCACCGAGGCGCTGTCGTTGTGGCAGGGCCCGGTCGCCTCCCAGATCCCCGCGCAGGCGCGCGCCCACGCGGCGTTCGGCTCACTCGACGACGAACGCCTCGCGGCCGTGAAGGAGAGCGCCGACGTCGCGCTGCGCGCCGGCGTCCCGGACGTGGCCCTGCCCCGGCTGCGGGAGGCAGCCGTCAACTGCCCGCTGGACGAACCGCTGCTGGCCAGGCTGATTCTCGCGCTCGCGGCCACCGGCAGGGGGACCGAGGCGCTGCGCACGTACGAGGCCGTGTCGGCCCGTCTCGCCGACGAGTTGGGCATCGATCCGGGCCCGGAGCTGCGCGACGCCCACCGGACGGTGCTGGGCGACACGGCGGCCCCGGTGATCTTGCCCGGTTCGGCGGACCCCGCCGGCGTGCGAGCGGCCTCGCTTCCCGTCCCCACGCAACTGCCGTACGACCTGCCGACGTTCACCGGACGGCGGGCCGAACTGGACGAGGTGCTCGCGCTGCTGTCGGGCGACGCCCGACCCGCCGAGACAGTGATGATCAGCGCCATCGGCGGCATGGCCGGGGTCGGCAAGACGACGCTCGCCGTGCACTGGGCCCACCGCGTCGCCGACCGGTTCCCCGACGGGCAGCTCTACGTCAACCTGCGGGGCTTCGACCCGTCGGGCGCGGTCATGAGCCCCGACGAAGCCGTCCGCGGATTCCTGGACACGCTGGGGGTGCCGCCGGAACGCGTCCCACGCGGACTGGACGCACAGGCCGCGCTCTACCGCAGCATGCTGGCCGGGCGCCGGTTCCTCGTCCTGCTCGACAACGCACGGGACGCCGACCACGTACGGCCGCTGCTGCACGGCACGCCCGGCTGTCTCACGATCGTCACCAGCCGCAACCAGCTCCCCGGCCTGGTGGCGGCCCACGGGGCCCACTCCCTCACGCTGCGTCAGCTCGGCACCGCCGAGGCACGAGAACTCCTCGTCCGCCGCCTGGGGGCCGAGCGGGTCTCCGCCGAGCCGGAGGCGGTCGCGGAGATCACCGCACTGTGCGCCGGACTGCCGCTGGCCCTTGCCTGCGTCGCCGCCCGCGCGGCCACCCACCCGCACTTCACACTGTCGGCCATCGCGGCCGAACTGCGCGAAGCCCACGGCAGCCTCGACGCGTTCACCAGGGCCGACACCTCCGCCGACGTCGGCGCCGTCTTCTCCTGGACCTCCCGCGCCCTCTCGCCCGCCGCCGCCCGCCTCTTCCGACTGCTCGGCCTGCATCCGGGCCCGGACTTCACCGCACCGGCCGCGGCCGCCCTCGCCGGGCTCGCGGTACGCGAGACAAGACTGCTGCTGACGGAGCTCTCCGGCGTCCACCTCGTCAACGAGCACGTCCCCGGCCGCTACGCCTTCCACGACCTGCTCCGCGCCCACGCCGCCGAACTGGCGCACAGCCGGCACGGCGACGCCGAGCGCCGTGACGCCGTCAACCGGCTGTTCGACCACTACCTGTACACGGCGCACGCCGCCGGTCTGCTGATCGCGCCCTACGCGGACGCGATGCCGCTCGCGCCGGCCCCGGAGGGGACCTGCCCCCAGCCGCTCGCCGACGACGAGCGGGCTCTGGCCTGGCTCACGGCCGAGTACGCCGTGCTGCTCGCCGTCGTCGACGCGGCCGCCACCTCCGGCCGGGACCGCCTCGCCTGCCTGCTCGTCTCGTCCCTGGAGCGGTTCTTCGACCGACAGGGGCACTGGCACCACTGGGCGGCCGCCCAGCGGACCGCGCTCGACGCCGCCCTGCGGCTGTCCGACCCCGTCATGGAAGCCCACGGCCTTCGCGGGCTCGCCCGGGTGGAAGGCCGACTGGGCCTGCACGACGAAGCCGCCGCCCACCTCGAACGGGCCCTGGAAGCCTTCACCGAGCTGGGGGACGACGTCGGGCGGGCCACCGTGCACCGCAGCCTCGCCTGGGAATCCGAGCAGCGCGGTGACCTCCACGGCGCGCTCCGGCACGACCAGCTGGCGCTCGACCTGCTGCGAGCCGTCGGCGGACGAGCCGCGCAGGCCTCCGCCCTCAACGCGGTCGGCTGGTCGCACGCCACGCTCGGGGAGTACCGGGAGGCCCTCAGGCACTGTGTCGAGGCCCTGGCCGTGCTGGAGGAGCTCGGCGACCTCGTCGGGCAGGCCGCGACCTGGGACAGCATCGCCTACGCCCACCACCACCTCGGCGACCACGCCCGGGCCCTGACGGGTTACCGCAACGCCCTCGCCCTGTACCAGGACGTGGGCGTGCCGGCCGAGGAGGCCGGATCCCTCGTCCGTATCGGCGACACCCACCGTGCGACGGGCGACCACGAGGCCGCCCGCGCCGCCTGGCGCAGCGCCCTCACCCTCCTCACCGACCTCGCCCACCCCGACGCCGACCGGGTACGCACCCGACTCGAGGAACTGGGCGAACCGCACGACGAGCGGTTCCTCAGCTGTGCACCGCCCTGCTGAGACGGCGCCCCAGCAGGAGGTAACCGACCAGTGCTCCCGTCGTGTTGAGGATGACGTCGTCGATGTCGAAGGCGCGGCCCGTGACCAGCGCGCCCTGGGCGCACTCGACCAGGAGCATCACGAGGGCGGTCAGGAACAGCACGCGCAGGATGCCGCGCGTCCGGGGCGCCACGACCGGCACCAGAACGCCGAACGGCACGCCCAGCAGCAGGTTCCCGCCGATCTGCTTGACCGCGTCCCGCAGCGCGGGCTGGTCCAGGTAGGCCCTCAGAGAGCGGCCCGGATGGAGGTTGGTGTGGGTCAGCGCCTCCGAGGCGGGGGACGGCTGGAGCGTGAGCCGGGCCAGGACCACGGCGAACGCCACCATGAAGGCGAAGGCGAGCAGCGTCGCCAACAGGCGGAGCGGGAAGGGCAGCCGCCCACGGGCAGCGGGGGACGGTTTCGACGCCTGACCGGACTTGGCCGGCTTGGCCGGTCCGGTCGCCCGGGCCGACCTGGCCGACCTGATGGTGCGCAGGCGTAGTGCAGAGCGGACCATGAGTCTTCTCCAGTCTTCAACGTCCCTGCGTTACAAGGCGATTACCCCGGGGCGCGCCGACCAGTCCACCGCCGCCCGCCTTGCCCTGCCACGTCGTCGGTTTCCGTTCCTGCGCTCGGGGCACTCCGGGTGGAGACCAGCGCGCGCCGCCGCTCGAACGGCCGCAGCGTCGGCATCGTCGTCGGCGACGGGCCGGGGCTCGGGATGGCCGCGCTCGCCTCGCTGCTCACGCTGGCGGCCCTGGTGTACTCCTGGCACTACTTCGAGGAACCGCCCCGCCGGCACGCGGGCTCCTTCCCGGCGCTGATGCTGGTCTTCCAGGCGGGCATGTGCGGCTTCGCCATCGCCGGGGACCTCTTCGACGCGTTCGTGTTCTTCGAGCTGATGAGCGGCGTCGCGTACGCCCTGGCCGGCTTCCGCATCGACGAACGCAGAGCCGTGCACGGCGCGTTGACCTTCGTGGTCGTCAACTTCCTGGGTGCGTACGCGGTGCTCATGGGCATCGCCCTGCTGTACGGGCGCACCGGTGAGCTCGCCATGACGCACATCGGGCGGGGCCTGGACGCGCACGGCCGCCCCGACGCGCCGGTCCTCGCGGAGCGGCCCTGTTCGCCTGCGCGGGCATCCTCCTCGACCGCTACGGCAGCGTCGACGAACGGGCGCTGCACGGGCGGGCCCGGCGGCTGCGCGGCGTCGGCGTGATGTTCACCGTCGGAGCTCTCGGCCTCGCGGGGATGCCGCCGTTCGGCACCGCCCTGGGCAAGGGGGTCGCGGAGGAGGCCGCGGGCGGGCCGCTCACCGTGCTGTACGTCGTCGCGTCGGCGGTCACCGCGGGAGCCGTCCTGCGGGTCGCCGCACGGGTGTTCCTCGGCCTCGGCCCGCCGCCGCACGAGGAGGCCGAGTACGAGACGACGGGGACGGACGAGCGGCCCGAGACCCGGGAGCGGCTGACCCGGATCCCCGACACCATGACGGCGGTCCCGGCGGTGCTGCTCGCCGGGGCGCTGGCCGTCGGGGTCGCCCCCGGACTCGCCCACGTCGTGGCGCACGCCGTGAACGAGGCCGGGTCCGGGGGCGCGCCCGCCGCCGTGCACTGGACCTCGACCGGAGCCCTGCAGGGCCTCCTCTCCACCCTGCTGGCCGTGGGCCTGGCCGCCGTGGCCGTCGCCCGGCCCGGTCTGCTCGCCGCACCGGACCGGGCGCTGCCCCTGCGGCGCCTGCAGTCCGGGCACATCGGCGACTACGTGGCATGGCTGCTGGTGGGCGCCACACTGGTCGGCGCCCTCGCGCTGCCGGGCGTGCTCGGCACCTGAGGTACTTGAGGTACTTGAGGCACCTGAGGCACCCGGGTCGGGCGATCAGGTGCCGAAGGAGACCTTCACCTCCTTGAAGCCGAGGGAGCGCAGCAGGCCTTCGAGCATGTTGGTGGTGTTCGTCTCGGCGCGCTTGGTCAGCTCGCTCTCCTTGGCCGCGTCCCCGATGTGCCGTACCGCGAGCTTCTGCACGGCCTGTTCGCCGCCCGGGTTGTCCGAGAAGAAGTCGCCGAGGCGGTCGAGCAGACCGCGCTGTTTGGAGACCGCGTAGGAGCGTTCGGTGTCCAGGGCCGGCTTGCCGAGCTGGGCGTGGGGCAGGCGGAGCGTGGCCGACGTACGGTCGTCGTCGACCGTCACGTCGTTCTTGCCGACCTTCCCGAGGTCGACGTAGGCGTCGACGGTGCCCGCCCCCACGTACAGGGTGCGGGTGCCGCGGATCGCGTCGGGCAGAAGCTTGGCATCCTTCTCCAGGTCCACGACGACCTGGAAGTTGCCGGACGCCGCGTCGTAGCGGCTGATGTCCTGGATGGACTCGAGCAGCGCGGGCCCGGAGCGGTCGTGCGTCTCCGTGCCGAACAGGTCCTTCAGACCGGGGAGCACACTCAGCCGGATCCCGGCGAAGAACACGACGAGCACGATCACGACGGCACTCACCGCCTTCGCCCAGCCGGGCATCCGCCTGGACACGCGCCTGATGGGAGTCGTCATGGCGACGGTCCTCCTTCCTACAGAGCGGATTCCCCCTCAACGCCCCTACCAGACCGACCGGTTGACCGATCATGTGCGAGCGGGCCGACGGACGGGCCGGTCGCCCGACGGGCGGGACCACCACACGCCCTCGCCGTGGGTGAGGCCCGCAAGGCTCAGTTCGACGGCACGGACATGGCGGGCGGGGAGCTCGCCGCTGATCAGCCAGGCCGTCGCCCCTCCCGTGGTCTCCTTGAACTCCGCTCCCAGGGCGGCGAGCCGAGCGGTGACGGGGGCGAGGGCGTCCGGGGGGACCTCCGTCTCGAAGGCGTGGTACGGCTCGTACACCCGTGTCCCCGCCCGGGCGAGCGCCTGCCGCAGCACGATCGGGGTGAGGCCGCGGAAGTCGGCCGCGGTGCTCAGGGGTGCGCTGAAGCCGGAGCGGATCAGGGTGACGCGGTAGTCGGTGACGGCCCAGCCGTGCTGTCCGCTCAGGAGGGTGCTGTGCACGGTGTCCTCGACGGCCTGGTGGAAGGCGCGGGGCAGTGCCCCGAGTTCCGTCTCGTACGTGAACACCCCGCCGGAGCCGGGCGCTCCCGGTTCGACGCGCAGCCCGATCGTCGCCCAGTACTTGGTGTGGTCGAGCCACGGCAGTTCCTCCCAGGCCTCACCGGTTCCGGCCGGCCGCTCCAGGAACCGGACCCGGCCGGGCTCGAAGTCGGCCTCGATGCCGAAGTCCTGGGCGAGGGTCGCCGCGACCACCTCCAGCTGGACCTCGCCGTACAGCAGCAGCGCGGTGGCGCCTTCGGCCGCCGGGCTGGCGTGCAGCAGGGGATCTTGGTCGGCCAGGGCCAGCAGTGCGGAGCGCAGCCGCGCCGCCTGTTCGGGGCGGCGGGCCCGGGCCAGGGTCTGAAGGGTCGGCGGCGCGAACTGCGGTGCCCGGCCGGACGGGGGATCGCCGAGCCGGTCGCCCACGCGCAGGCCGGCGACCCCGCTCAGCGTCGCGATGTTGCCGCCGGTGAGCGGTCCGGCGCGGCCGATCACCTCCAGGCGGTTGACCCGCCCGGGGACCTCGGTGGTCCTGCCGTCGGCCTCGCGGCGCAGGAACGTCAGCCGCTGACGCTGTGTCACCTCACCGTCGTACAACCGCAGATACGCCGTCCGCTCGCCGCCGGGTCCGGGGCGTACGGCGAACACCGTGCCGCGCGGGGCGGCGCTGTCCGGTGCCTTGGGCCCGGGGGATTCGGGGAGCAGCCCGACGAGGCCCTCGACCAGCTCGGAGACGCCCTGGCCGCCGAGGGCCGAGCCGAAGTACAGCGGGTGGACCGAGCCGTCGGCGGTGCGTGCGGCGAGCGCGGTGCGCAGCATGTCCGGGGTCGGTTCGGGGCCGTCCACGAGGGCCGCGAGGACGTCGGTGTCGACCTCGGCGAGGATCTCGGCGGCAGGTCGGGTCAGGAGGCACGGCTCGACGCGGGCGTCGGCGGTGCCGGCGCCCGTGACCCGCGTCAGCGGGACGACGTGCGGGGTGAGCCGGCGCCGGATGTCGGCGAGCAGGCCCTCGGCGCGGGCGCCCGCGCGGTCGATCTTGTTGACGAAGACCAGCGTGGGCAGCCGCAGCCGGCGCAGGGTCCGCATGAGCACCCGCGTCTGCGCCTGCACCCCCTCCACCGCGGACAGCACCAGGACCGCGCCGTCCAGGACCTCCAGGGCGCGTTCGACCTCGGCGATGAAGTCGGAGTGCCCGGGGGTGTCGATGAGGTTGATCTGCGTGCCGTGCGCGGTGAACGCGGCGACGGCCGAGCGGATGGTGATCCCGCGCTGCCGTTCGATCGCCCCGTCGTCCGTACGGGTGTCACCGGCGTCGACGCTGCCGAGCCGGTCGACGGCGCCGTGGTCGAACAGCAGCCGCTCGGTGAGGCTGGTCTTACCGGCGTCGACGTGGGCCAGAATTCCGATGTTCAGGGTCTGCATGTGTGGTCGAGTCCTCGAGAACCGTCGTCCAGTGGGGGAGCCGGGTGTTTTCGAGGAGTCGGCGCATGCGGGTGGTCCTGACGTGAGGGAACACGGACGGCGCCATCATGGCGCGCCGCAGGGGGTGGACCGCAACGGGTTTTCCGGGTCCGTAGCATGAGGTCACCCGGACGTGATCACGCGAGGAGCGGATCGTGCGAGACATCGCCGTGTTCAGCGGTAGCGCCCACCCCGAACTGGCCGCCGAGGTCTGCGCCCATCTGGGCGTACCCCTCAGCCCGACCCGAGTCAGCAGGTTCGCCAACGACTGTCTGGAGGTCCAGCTCCAGGCCAACTGCCGCGAGCGGGACGTCTTCCTGATCCAGCCGCTGGTGCGGCCCGTGCAGCAGCATCTCGTCGAGCTGCTGATGATGTGCGACGCGGCGCGCGGGGCGTCCGCGGGACGCATCACCGTCGTCATGCCGCACTACTCCTACGCCCGCTCCGACAAGAAGGACGCACCCCGCATCTCCCTGGGTGGCAGGCTCGTCGCCGACCTGATGGTGGCGGCGGGAGCGAGCCGCGTCCTCGCCATGACGCTGCACTCGCCGCAGGTGCACGCCTTCTTCTCGGTTCCGGTCGACCATCTGCACGCCCACCGCGAGCTGGCCGCGCACTTCCGGCAGTACGACCTCACGCGCACCACCGTCGTCTCGCCGGACCTCGGCAACGCCAAGGAGGCGGCCGCGTTCGCCCGGCTGATCGGCGCGCAGGTGGCGGCGGGCGCCAAACAGCGGTTCGCGGACGACCGGGTCACCATCAGCTCGGTGATAGGCGAGGTCGCGGGGCGGGACGTGATCGTCCTCGACGACGAGATCGCGAAGGGGAGTACCGTCCTGGAACTCCTCGACCGGCTGCGGGAGCTCGGCCCGCGCTCGATCCGGGTGGCGTGCACGCACGGCCTGTTCGCGGCCGGTGCGCTCAAGCGGCTCAGCGAGCAGCCGGACGTCCTGGAGATCGTGTGCACCAACACGGTGCCGGTGCCCGAGGAGGAGCACACCGACAAGCTGCGGATCCTGTCCATCGCCCCGGCCCTCGCCGAGGCCGTGCGCCGCATCCACAACGGCGAGTCCGTCAGCGCCCTGTTCGACGCGCCGTCGGCCGGGTAGCCGAGGGCGGGACGGCCGAAGGCGCCGTCATAACGAGCCCGACGTGGCCTCGGGGCGGCTCAGGGCCTCATCCAGGGTCGGGTGCGGGGGCAGCAGGCGGGTGAGGCCGGTGACCCGCAGGACGCGCAGGGTCAGCGGGTGGGTGCAGACGAGGAGCAGCCGTCCGTCGTGCTCCAGCACCCGGCTGCGGGCCCGGTACAGCAGGCGCAGCCCGGAGCAGTCGAAGAAGTCGACCCGGGTCAGGTCGATCACCACCCGGGGGTCGGGCCCGGCCGTCACGTCGTCCAGGTGCGGGACGATCTCCCCGGCCGCGACGATGTCGATCTCACCGTGGAACTCCAGCACCGTGTGTCCCCGGTCCCGGTGGACACGCAGATGGCGGGTGGGCGCCGCCGGTTCCTGCCGCACGACGACATCGCCTCCAACCTGCTCCGACCTGCTCCGACCTGCTCCGAAGGCGGGGAGCGCCGAGCAGCCCCCCGCCCAGCAAGTTACCCTCGATGCAGTGAATTTGAGCATGTTCGGTTGACATATGTCTTCGAAATGCGACCGCTTCCTTCGAGGTTTTGTTCACAGGGTTAAGAAAGTGCGTGCCAGGCCTTGGTGAGGGCCTGGCGGAACTGCTCGGACTGGTGCGCCGTGAGGTCCCGCACCATCCGCTCCTCCAGCTCCCGTACCGGCTGCGCGTGGCGCGTGAGCAGCTCGCGTCCGTCGTCGGTCAGCAGGATCAGCAGCTCGCGCCGGTTGCGCGGATTGCGCTCCCGGCGCACCAGCCCGCGGCCCTCCAGTGAGCGCACGAGGTCGGCGATGGACTGGGCGGTGACGAACGAGTCGCGGGCGAGCTGCGCGGCGGACAGTCCGTCGTGCCGCTCCAGCACGGTGAGCGCGGTGTACTGCAGCGCGGTGATCCCGGACGGTCTGACCAGCTCGTCCAGGTGGGAGCGGACGACGAGCTCCACCTGCTTCACCATGTAGAGCAGGGACGGAGGTGCCTTGGTTTCCTGGGTGCCGAGCATGAACAGAGCGTAGACCATTGACAGGAAACCTGTCTGTAATGAGACTGCGCACAAGACGGCGAAACAACAGGAATCCTGTTGGTTGAAATCTTGGCGACGACGCTGGGGAGTGGCAATGACCACCTTCGAGATGGAACCCGGTCGACTGTTCATCGGTGGACAGTGGCGCGAGGCTGCCGACGGAGCGCGCAGCGAGGTGGTCGACCCGTCCCGGGGCGCGGTCGTCACCACCGTCGCCGAGGCGGGCCCCGCCGACGTGGACGCGGCGGTACGCGCCGCCCGCGAGGCCTTCGACTCCGGGCAGTGGTCCGGCCTGAGCGGCCGTGAGCGGGGCCGGATCCTGCACCGCGTGGCCCAGCTGATCCGCGAGAACGCCGACGACATCGCGCGGCTGGAGAGCCTCGACGTCGGCAAGCCGATCAGCCTGGCCCACGCCGTCGACGTCACCAACGCGGCCAACGACTACGAGTACTACGCCTCCCTCGCCTACACCCTCGACGGCGCGCAGCGCGACCTCCCCATCAACGCCCACGCCTACACCAAGCGCGGCCCCCTCGGCGTCGTCGCAGCGATCACCCCGTTCAACTTCCCGCTGATCCTCGCGGGCTCCAAGCTCGCCCCCGCCCTCGCCGCCGGCAACACGGTCGTCCACAAGCCCGCCGACGAGACCCCGCTCAGCGCCCTGTACATGGCCGGGCTCCTCCAGAAGGCCGGCGTACCCGACGGCGTGGTCAACGTCGTCACCGGTGCGGGCCCGGTGGCCGGCGAGGCCCTGCTGCGCCACCCCGGCGTCGACAAGATCGCCTTCACCGGCTCCACGGCGATCGGCCGGCACGCCGCGAGCGTCGCCGGCGAGAACCTCAAGCCCGTCACCATGGAGCTCGGCGGCAACGCGGCGCACATCGTCTTCGAGGACGCCGACCTGGAGAAGGCCGTCGGCGCGATCATCAAGGGCTTCGTCTTCAACACCGGCCAGTTCTGCATGGGCGGCCCGCGCCTGCTGGTGGCGCGCTCCGTCTACAGCACCCTGCTCGGCATCCTCGCCGAGGCCGTCCCCGGCGTGCCCGTCGGCGACCCCCGCCGGCCCGAGACCGTCGTCGGCCCGATGGCGGCGGAGAAGCACCTGCGCAAGGTCGAGGAGTACGTCGACATCGCCCGCAAGGAGGGCGCGCGCATCGTCTGCGGCGGCGAGCGGCTCGACCTCGACGGCGGCTACTACTACAAGCCCACCGTCATCGCCGACCTCGCCAACGACTCCAGGGTCGTCCAGGAGGAGATCTTCGGCCCGGTCCTCACCGTCCAGCCCTTCGACTCCGAGGACGAGGCCGTCGCCCTCGCCAACTCGACGCCGTACGGTCTGGCCTCCGGCGTCCAGACCAGGAACCTCGCCCGCGCCCACCGCGTCGCCGACCGGCTCCAGGCGGGCATCGTCTGGGTCAACGACTGGGCGATGCTCGACCCCGCCGTCCCGTTCGGCGGCGTCAAGGACTCCGGCTTCGGCCGCGAGTACGGGCCCGAGGCGCTCACCTCCTACACCAAGGTCAAGTCCGTCGTCGTCTCGCTCGACTGAGTGCGCCCGTAAACAAAGGGAGTTCACCCGCATGCCCATCACCACCCGCGCCGCCGTCGTCGAGTCCGGCGGAGCGCCCTTCACCCTCTCCGACGTCGTCCTCGACGACCCCGCCCCGCACGAGGCGGTCGTCCGCCTGGTGGCGGCCGGCCTGTGTCACACTGACCTCGGTGTGGCGAGCGGCGGACTGCCCTTCCCGCTGCCCGGCGTCCTCGGCCACGAGGGCGCGGGGGTCGTGGAAGCGGTCGGTTCGGCCGTCACCGGCGTGGCCCCCGGCGACCACGTCGTGCTGTCCTTCACCTCTTGCGGCGACTGCCGCAACTGCCACGGCGGCCACCCCGCCTACTGCACCACCTGGCTGCCGCTGAACCTCCTCGGCGGCCGCCGCGCCGACGGCACCGCCACCATCAGCCGGGACGGTGAGGACCTCGGCGGCCACTTCTTCGGCCAGTCCTCCTTCGCCGAGCGGGCGCTGGTCGACGAGCGCAGCCTCGTCAAGGTCGACCCGGACGTACCGCTGGAGTCGATCGCCCCGCTGGGCTGCGGCGTACAGACCGGCGTCGGCGCCGTCTGGAACGTGCTGAAGCCGACCGCCGGCAGCACGGTCGTCGTGCTCGGCGCCGGTGCCGTCGGCCTGTCGGCGGTGATGGTGGCCGCCCTCAGCCCGGCCACCACGATCATCGCCGTCGACAGGGTCGCCGAACGCCTCGCACTGGCCAAGGAGTTGGGCGCCACCCACACCGTCGACGCCGGCCAGGCCGTGCTCGGTGAGGCGATCGCCGAGATCACCGGCGGCCAGGGCGCCGACGGCATCGTGGAGACCACGGGCAGCGTGGCGGTCCTGCGCCAGGGCGTCGACGCGCTGGCCGGACGCGGCACCCTGGTCGTCGTAGGGGCCCCGCCCTTCGGCACCGAAGTCTCCCTGGACGTCAACGGATTGCTCGGCGGGAAGCAGGTCGTCGGACTCACCCTCGGCGACAGCGAGACCCAGACCTTCATCCCGGCCCTCGTCAAGCTCGTCAAGGAGGGACGGCTTCCGCTGGACCGCCTGATCGGCACCTACGCCTTCGCGGACATCGAGCAGGCGGTCCAGGACATGACCTCGGGCAAGACCATCAAGCCGGTCCTGACCTTCTGACGGCCCGCGGTCTGCAGCCCGAGGCCTGTCGCGGTCTGCAGACTGCAGCCTGTCAGTCGACCGTCAGGACCAGCTTGCCCGTGGTCCGGCCGGTGTCGCCGAGCCTGTGTGCCTCGGCGGCATCGGCCAGCGGGAACGTCCCCGCGATCGTGGCGCGCAGCTCGCCCGCCTCGACCAGCTCCGCGATCGCCCGCATCCCGGCGCGGTCGGCATCGACGAGCATGCGCAGCGCGCGTACGCCGAGCCGCTCGGCCTCCTGAAGGAATTCCTCCGATCCGACCGGCAGGATCGACACCACGACCCCGCCCGGGCGCAGCACCCGCAGCGAGCGCACCGCGTAGTCGCCGCCGATGGTGTCCAGCACCACGTCGACGTCCTTGACGGCCTCGGCGAAGTCGGTCTCCCGGTAGTCGATCGCCTCGTCCACGCCCAGCTCCCGCAGGAAGCCGTGCTTGCCCGCGCTCGCCGTGCCGATGACGTACGCCCCGCGCGCCTTGGCGATCTGCACGGCCACGTGCCCGACCCCGCCGGCCGCCGCGTGGATCAGGACCCGCTGCCCCGGCCGCACGTCGGCCGTCTCCACCAGGGCCTGCCACGCGGTCAGCGAGACCAGCGGCAGGGCCCCGCCCTGGACGTGGTCGATCGCGGCGGGCTTGTGCACGAGGGCACGGGCGGGGACGGTGACGTACTCGGCGTGCGAGCCGTGGCCGAACGGGTAGGGCAGCATGCCGAAGACCTCGTCGCCGGGCACGAAGGCGGCGACGCCGATCCCCGTCGCCTCGACCACGCCGGAGACGTCCCAGCCCAGGACGAAGGGCGGCGAGCCGAGGAAGCCGCCGGTGGCCCGGTGCTTCCAGTCGGTGGGGTTGACCCCGGCGGCCCGGACCCGGACCAGTACCTCGTTCGGCCGCGGTGCGGGCCGCTCCAGTTCCACTTCCTTCAGTACCTCGGGACCGCCGAGGACGTCCTGGCGGATGGCACGCATCGTGTTCACATTGCTCATGGTGTCCCAGCCTGCCCGGGAGTGGCCGCCTCTAAAATGGCACGATGGCCAACCTTCGATAGGATCGTGCCATGCGAACGCGGAAGCGCCCGGAACGGGTCGTCGTCCTGGCCCTCGACGGGGTCTACCCCTTCGAACTCGGCATCCCCAGCCGGATCTTCGGCACGGCCGTCGGCCGGTACGAGGTGGTGACCTGCACCGTCGACGGTCAACCGGTGCGTACCAACGCGGACTTCACCGTCACCGTGGAGCACGGACCCGAGGCGCTGGAAACGGCGGACACCGTCGTCGTCGCGCCGATCTCTCCCGCACGCGTCACCGCCGAACTCCCCGCGGAGGTCTCCGCCGCCCTCGCCCGCATTCCCGAGCGGGCGCGCATCGTCTCCATCTGTACCGGCGCCTTCGTACTGGCCGCCGCGGGGCTCCTCGACGGCCGCCGGGCGACCACCCACTGGCTGCTCGCCGAGCAGTTCCGGAGCATGTTCCCGCACGTCGAACTCGACCCGGGCGTGCTCTTCGTCGACGACGACCGCATCCTGACCTCCGCAGGAGCCTCGTCCGGCGTCGACGTCTGTCTGCACATCGTGCGCAAGGACCACGGCAGCGAGCTCGCCAACACCATCGCCCGGTGCTGCGTCGTCCCGCCGTTCCGGGACGGCGGCCAGGCGCAGTACATCGAGCAACCGGTGCCCGAGTCCGCGGCCACGAGCACGGCCGCCACCCGGGCGTGGGCGCTGGAGCGCCTCGGCGAACCCCTGAGCCTGGCCGACCTCGCCGGGCACGCCCGGATGAGCCTGCGCACCTTCGCCCGCCGCTTCAACGACGAGGTGGGCCTCAGCCCCGGCCGCTGGCTGATCCAGCAGCGCGTCTCCCGCGCCCGGCACCTGCTGGAGGCCAGCGACCTGTCGGTCGACCAGATCGCGGGCGAGGTCGGCTTCGCGACGGGTGCGTCCTTGCGCCAGCACCTGCATGCGGCGATCGGGGTGTCGCCGCAGGCCTATCGGCGCACGTTCCAGGCGGTGCGCTGAGGGGAGCGCGTCGGGGGTGAACGTTCCCGGCCGTTGCGGCGTCGCAGGAGCGCGACGCGGGAACGGGACGAACGACCGGAGAACGGGGGCGGGCATGCGCAGAGGGCTCGTGGCGGTGGCGGCGGTGCTGGCCGTGGCGGCGGTGGGATGCGGCACGGAGAAGGACGTGGTGGTCGAGGGCACCCCGCCCGCGACCCCGTACGCCGGACCGTTGCACGTCGCCGCGCGGGACCTGGACGAGGACAGCGTGCGCGCCACGCGCGTCGAGTCGGGGGCGGCGGGCCGGGCCCTGGAGTGCGACGGGGAGATCTACACGGGCGGCCAGGGGGAACGATGGAGCGAAGGCGACGGCGGCTCGACCCCCGAGCAGGGCCTGAAGCTGTACTTCGACATCGAGCAGCCCGACCTCCCCCGGTCCGGCTACCGGGTCGAGCGCGAGGACGGCGGCCGGGTGCTGTACTCCCTGGACGTCGGCGGCCGCACCAAGGTGGCCGTCGTGGTCACCAAGGACCGTGCGGGCGCTCCCGGTTGGGGCCCCGAGACCACCGCGTCCTGCAACCCGGCCGAACTCCCCGCCGACTTCACCGACTCCCTGCCGTACGAGATCTGGACCGACGAGCAAGGACGCCGGGTGCCGACCACGCGGATCAGCAGCTCGGCCGGCTCGGCCCACTGCGACTGGCAGGAGGCGCACTTCCTGGAGCTCGGCCAGGGCGAGGACGCCCGCCTGTACGCCCGCGACCCCGACGGCGTCCTCGAACCCGGCATGCTGACCGCCCCGTACGACGGGGACGTCCCGATGCCCGCGGGCGCCCACGACACCGGATACCGGCTCCGCGACCGGCGGTTGTGGCTGACCGGCGACCCCGCGAAGGCGTACGTCCGCACCCCTGACGGCGTCGAGGCCTGGCCGCTGGTGAAAGAGGGCCTGGGCTGCCGCTGAACCCGGCTCGGCACTCACCGGCTGGCGTGCAGGGCGACCAGGAGTTGCCAGACCTGGTCGGCGATGGACTCGGGGGTGGCGTCCAGGAGGCCGTGCAGCCAGTCGGCCAGTACTCCGGCGAAGGTGGCGGCGACGGCCGAGGCGACGAGCGGGGCGTCCGCCGCGCCCGCGCGTTCGCGTTCGCGCAGGCTGTAGGCGCGCAGGTCCCGGTGCAGAACCCGGCCGAGCGGGCCGCCGCCGCCCGGGCCGAGCAGGGCGCGGTACAGCCCGGCGTGCGGGGTGAGGGAGGCGAAGAACTCCGCGAGCGCGGGCGGCGCGTGCACGGGGTCGGGGCTGCCGTGCCAGGCGTGCAGCGCCTCCACCGCCTCGCGTACGACGTCCGCGCAGGCGTCGACGGCCAGGGCCTGCAGGTCGGCGTAGTGGACGTAGAACGTGGCCCTGCCGACGCCGGCGCGCCGCACCAGTGCGGCCACGCCGACCTCCGCCAGCGGCCGCTCGGCGCACTCCGCGAGCAGGGCCTCGCGCAGCCTCGCCCGGGTGCGCGAGGCCCGCGGATCCTCCTGGGCGCCGCGCGTCACTGCGCGATCAGGACGGCGGCCAGGGCGAGCGCGCCGGGCAGTGCCTGCGCGACCAGGATGCGGCGGTTGGCGGTGACCGCGCCGTACACGCCCGCGACGATCACACACGACAGGAAGAACACCTGGACGCGGAACCCCGTCGGATCGGCCGCGATCAGCCCCCAGACCAGACCCGCCGCGAGGAAGCCGTTGTACAGCCCCTGGTTGGCCGCCATCGCCGCGGTCGCCTTCGCCATCTCCCGATCGAAACCGTGGAACTTCATCCCCGGCCTCTTCTGCCACAGGAACATCTCCATCACCAGGATGTACGCATGCAACGCCGCCACCAGCCCGACCAGCACACCCGCCAGAATCCCCATGCTCTCCCTGCCCTCCCACCGGTGTCCTGGACAGGTGTCCAGGACTGGTCGCGAGTATAGCTGGACACCTGTCCAGGGAGTGCCCTCACTCTGCGGCGTCCTCTGTGACGCGGTTGCGCAGTTCCAGTGCGCGCAGGGCGAGCTGGGTCTCGAACTGGGCCGTCGCGTCCTGGAGTTGGGGGCCGAAGAGGTCGTCGAGCTGGCGCATGCGGTAGCGGACGGTCTGAGGGTGGACGGCGAGGCGTAACGCGACCTCGGCGACGTTGTGGGCCGAGCTCAGCCAGCTCAGCAGGGTCTCCGCGAGGCGCTCGCGCTGCGGTGGGCGCACCCGTTCCAGTGGCCGCAGCCGGCGCTGGGCCAGGGCGTCGACGAGGGCGTCGTCGCGCAGCAGCAGGAGCGTGGACAGGTGGTCCTGGCAGTGCACCAGACCGGCGGACGGCAGGATGCCCCGCCGCATGAGGTCCAGCGCCTCCGACGCCCAGCGCAGCGACCGCGCGCCCTCCGGCAGGGCGACCGTCGGTCCCATCGCCGCCCGCAGTCCCTGAAGCCCCCGCAACACCTGGCCCACGGCCCGCGCCCGCCCGGGACCCTCCGGATCCGGCACCACCAGCACGGCGGGCTGCACGTCGAACCGCGCGAGGAACTCCGGCGGCACGATGGGCCGTGCCGCGGACCCCGACCCGCTGTCGATCGCCACGACCGCCACACCCCGCGGCACCGGCCAGCGCGCACTGTGCGCCAGGTCCGCGATGGCCTCGGCCGAGGCCGGCGGGTCGGCGGTGAGCAGGTCGATCAACCGGCTCCGCCGCTGCCGCAGCTCACCGGCCGCGTGCAGCCGTGCCTCCGTGAAGCCCACGGTCGTCGCGGCCGCCATCTCGTCCAGATGCACGAACAGCGCCTCACCGAACGCGCCCAGCACACCGCGCGGCAGCAGACCGGCGTCCACCAGGGCGTTCACCCGGCGCCAGGTCACCCGCGCGCCGAGCCGCAGCGCCGCCTGGAACGAGTCGAGGCTGCGCCCCTCCTCCGCCTCCCCGCGGCCGATGCGCCGGTACGTCGCCTTCACCGGCTCCCAGTCGGTGTCAGGCTCCGCCATGCGCTCCAGGAACCCCCGCAGCGCATGGTCCACGCCCCGGTGCACGCCCTGCATGTACGTGTCGTCCGCGGGGCGCGCGTACTCGGGGATCTCCGTACGGATCGCCTCGACGACCTCCTCGGTGATGTCGGCGAAGTACGGTCGCAGACGGGCATGCAGACCCGCCGGCAACGCCCTGAACGGGCTGCCCGTCTCCTCGTCCACCCCTGCGGCTCTCTTCGGCACGGCGGCGACGATACCCGCCGGTAACACGTAACGGCTCATCAACGGCGGACAGTTGTGGGGGCGCCGGCTGTCGCCCCGTGACAACCGCCGGTCCGGCTCCGCGATCGCCGAACGGGACCGGCGCGGTGGGGCCGGCGCGGTGGGGCCGACTGAATCCGGCGGGCCGGGATATCCGCAAGGTACAGGGCGGCGGGGCACGTCCGTTCCGCGCCCAGGATCCCGCGGAGGAGACATGGCACTGGTGAAAGCGGGCGTCGTCGTGCTCGACTGTGCCGAGCCCGAGAAGCTCGCCGTGTTCTACAAGGAGTTGCTGGACGCGGAGGAGACCGACGCGACGGCCAACCGGGTGGAGATCAGGGGCGCCGGCGGAACCCGCCTGGCGTTCCGCCGTGACGTCAATGCGACCCCGCCCAGCTGGCCGCGCCCCGAGAACTCCCTCCAGGCCCACCTCGACTTCCTGGTGGACGACCTCGACGAGGCGGAACGCAAGGTCGTCGGCCTCGGCGGCCGCCCCCTGGAAACGAACTACGCCCCCGGCCCCTACGAGGAACGCGGCTACGCCGACCCCGCCGGCCACTCCTTCACCCTGCGCCGCGTCCCGTCGACGGCACCGAAGCAGGGCTGAACCACCGCAGACACGCACCGACCAGTGGCGGAGCGCGGATGAGGCCGGGTCCGGCCGCCACGGCAACGGCGGCCGGACCCGGCCTCAGTGTCGGGAGTCGGTCTCCGGCCCGGTGACGGGCTCAGTCGCGGCCGCCCTCCTCCTTCGTCGGCCAGATTCCTGTCCTGCGTTCGATGGCCTTCGCGCCGGTGCGGTCGATGGCGCTGCGGACGACGGCGAAGATGGCGCCCTGCACGGCGGCGGCGAGGAGGACCTCGCCCCAGCCGCGGTCGCGGTCGAGGGCGTCGGGGGCGTCGTCCTCGTGCCGGAACGCCTTCCAGGTCTTGCGGAAGGCGAGCCCGGCCAGCCACCCGCTCGACCAGCCCAGCACGAAACCGATCGGCTGGTAGCCGCGGGAGAGTTTCTTCTTCTTGGCCACGGGACCTCCTTGGCAGAGCAGTGGGTTGTCAGGGATGTCGGGGATGTCAGGGTCGTCGGAGGGGTCAGGTGTGTCAGGGGCACATGGTCGTCACGGTCGGCTTCTCAGGGGCGGCCGACGGCCGGGATCTCCTCCTCGGCGCGCACCGGACCCGGCGGCGTCCCGTCCCCGAACGGGCGCCCGCCGAGCTGCTCCCGGTGGTGCGCGGTCAGCCAGCCGGACAGGTCCGGGCCGAGGGGGACGACGCGGGTCGGGTTGATGCCGGTGTGCACCTGGTAGTAGTGCCGCTTGATGTGGTCGAAGTCGACGGTGTCGCCGAAGCCCGGCGTCTGGTAGAGATCGCGGACGTACGCCCACAGCACCTCGTTCTCGGCCAACTTCCAGCGGTTGCACTTGAAGTGACCGTGGTAGACGGCGTCGAAACGCACCAGCGTGGTGAACAGCCGGATGTCCGCCTCGGTGATCGTGTCACCGACCAGATAGCGCTGCCGGGCCAGCCGCGGCACCAGCAGCTCCAGCCGTCGGAAGACGCCCGTGCAGGCCTCCTCGTACTCCTCCTGGTCGGTGGCGAAACCCGCGCGGTAGACACCGTTGTTGACGTCCTCGTAGACGTCCGCCATCACCGAGTCGATCTCGTCGCGCAGCGCCCGCGGATAGAGGTCGGGCGCGCCCGGCCGGTGCAGGGCCGCCCACTCCGTCGCGAAGTCCAGGGTGATCTGCTGGTAGTCGTTGGTGACCAGCTTCCCGCTGGGGACGTCCACGACCGCCGGCACACTGACCCCGCCCGGGTAGTCGGTCTCCCGCCGGTCGTACGCCTCACTGAGATAGCGGATGCCGAGGACCGGGTCCCGCCCGTCGGGGTCGAGGGTGAAGCGCCAGCTGCGGTCGTCCTGGACCGGATCGGCGACCGCCAGGGACACGGCGTCCTCCAGGCCCAGAAGCCGCCGGGACACCAGGGTCCGGCTCGCCCACGGGCAGGCGCGACTGACCACCAGACGGTAGCGGCCCGCCTCCACCGGCCAGCCGTCCTGGCCGTCCGCGGTGATCCGGTCGGTGAAGTGGCTCTTGGACCGCTTGAACGTCCTGTGGCCGTACGCGCTGTTGCCGTCGCCCCCGGCGCTCATTCTTCCTCCTGGCTGTGATGCGTGTGGGCTGTGGTGCGTGCTCCGGGACTGTTCCCCGCCTGCCCCGGCTTTTCCCGGGTTCCCCGTTTTCCGCCGACGGCACGGTGTGAGCGGTCCCGGCCTGGGCAATCGGCGAAGGATGAGCGAGACACCCGCCGAGACACCCACGGAACGCACAGCCGACCGCAAGACACGCGTCACCGTCCTGGTGGCCCTCGCAGCCAACCTGGTCATCGCCGTCGCCAAGGCGGTGGGTGGCCTCGTCGCGCACTCACCCGCGCTGCTGTCGGAGGCGGCCCACTCGGTCGCCGACAGCCTCAACGAGGTCTTCCTGCTGGCCGCACTGCGCCGCAGCCGCCGTCCGGCCGACGCCCGTCACCCCTTCGGCTACGGCAAGGAGCGGTTCTTCTGGTCGCTCCTCGCGGCCGTCGGGATCTTCGTCATGGGGGGTTGCTTCTCCTTCTTCCAGGGCTTCGAGGCGCTCAGAAACGGTGCGGAGGAAGAACTCGGCGGATACGTCGTCGGCCTGATCGTGCTCGGCGTCGCCCTCCTCGCCGAGGGCGCCTCCCTCCTACGGGCCCTGCACCAGGTGCGCAAGCAGGGCGGCGCCGCCGGTCTGCGCGACCCGGCCCTGCGCACGGTCGTCGCCGAGGACGGCACGGCGGTGCTGGGAGTGAGCCTCGCTCTGGTCGGCATGGCGCTGCACATGGTCACCGGCCAGGTGGTGTGGGAGGCGTCCGCGTCGCTGGCCATCGGCGCGCTGCTCGTCTACGTCGCCTACCGGCTCGGCCGCGACGCGCGCGACCAGCTGATCGGGGAGGCCGCCGACCCGGAGGCGAGCAGCAGGATCCGGGCACTGCTGGAGGCACAGCCCGAGATCGACAGCGTCGAGGCGCTGTTCACGATGAAGACGGGTCTGGACACGGCCCTCGTGGCGGCCCGGGTCGACCTGATGCCCGGTCTGGACAGCGAACGGGTCGAAGAGGTCGCCGACCGCATCAAGGGGTCCATCGCCGGTGTCGTCTCCGAGGCGGACCAGATCTTCCTGGACGTGACCGACCGGTCGGCGCGGGAGACATGGGAAAGCCCCGCCGCGACGGGGGAACGCGGCGGGGCCTGACGTTCGGGTGCCCGGGGTCGGCCGCTTCATGCACCCGGAACAAGAAATTTTTCGAAGCGGCCTCCGGCGCCCGGTTCGATCAGCTTCCGTCGGCCGGTTCGAGGACGAACACCGGAATCTCCCGGCTCGTCTTCGTCTGGTACTCGGCGTACGGGGGATAGGCCGCGACGGCACGATCCCACCACGCGGTCTTCTCCTCACCCGTGACCTCACGGGCCGTCAGGTCACGCCTCTCCGGGCCGTCCTGGAGTTCCACCTGAGGGTCGGCCTTGAGGTTGTGGTACCAGACCGGGTGCTTGGGCGCCCCGCCCTGGGAGGCGACCACGGCGTACCGTCCGTCGTGTTCCACGCGCATCAGCGGCGTCTTGCGGATCTTCCCGCTCCGCGCGCCCCGCGTGGTCAGCACGATGACGGGCATCCCCGTGTCGAGCAGGGTCGTTCCCTCCGTACCGCCGGACTTCTCGTACAGCTCCACCTGCTCACGCACCCACTGGGTCGGGCTGGGTTCGTACTCGCCCTCGAGAGGCATGGCATCCGTCCCCTTCGTCGTTCTTCGGTCTTCGCCATCGGTTGTCGCGTCGTACGGTGACTCGTACCGCACTACAACACGCGTATGCGTGGGATTCATCCGCACCGTGTCCCTCCCCCTTACTTCTCGGGTAATGGCCCGGCCCCGGCGCCTCGGGCACAGTCGTGTGCACCGGCGGTACGGCCGGCCGTGCCGACACCCGCGTCGAGCGGATCCTGGTCGACGGCGCGGACGCGGTGGTGCTGGGGGAGATCCGGCAGACCGCCCGGTCCACAGGACGCGCCTATCGCGCCAGGTTCGCCCTGCACCTGACCGTCGAGGCGGGCCTGGTCGTCCGCCACCACGTGTACGAGGACAGCCTCGCCGTCGCCCGGGCCTTCGCCGACCCGCAGTAGTGCCCCGCCGATAGGGAGCGGTACCCCCTACACGACGATCCGCACGGCGAGCACCGCCATCACCCCGCTGGACACGAGCGCCGTCACCAGCCGCCCCCGGTGCCCGGTCAGGGCCCGGCCCAACAGCGCCCCGCCCCCGGCGAGCAACAGCTGCCAGCTGGCGGACGCGGCGAAGGCGGCCAGCACGAACGCGCCCTGCTCCAGAGGGCGGCCCGCGTCCGCGGTGCCCGTGCCGAGCACGAGGGCCGCGAAGTAGAGGACGGTGATGGGGTTGAGGAGCGTGATCCCGAGCAGGGACAGGAAGGCCCGCGCCGGACTCGGTGGCGGTGGCTCGCAGCGAGCGGTGAGCCGGTGCGCGCGGTACTGCCGTACGGCGGTGACCGTGCCCAGCGCCGCCAGCGCGAGCAGCACCAGGGCGGAGGCCCAGGCCAGCGGTCCCAGCACCGGTCGCAGCACGGCGGCCACGGCGGAACCGCCGACCGTGGCCAGCAGGGCGTAGAGCCCGTCGGCGGTCGCGATGCCGAGCGCGGCGCACGCACCGGTGCGCAGGGACGTGCGCGCGGTGAGAGAGACGAGGTACGTGCCGACGGCGCCCACGGGTACGGCGATGCCGTAGCCCGCGACCAGCCCCGCGACGAGCGCGCCCGTCATGAGCGCGCGGCGTCGCGCCTCCGGGGAGCCCCGGGCTGCTGTCGGCCACGCACCGGAACGGCGGCGGGCGACAGCGGCAGAAGGGCATCGATCGTGGGCATGGCTGGATCCTGAGGTCGGGCCCCACCCGACGGCAACCGATTTACGGGCCGGAGGCGGCGCCCGCCCCTCCGGCCCGCGCCGCGGAACGCTCAACTCCGGCCAGATCGCCCCGTTCGCCGATCTGGCCGAACTTCGCGTCGCCCCATAGATGCCCGGGGCATCTAATGAAGATCGGCACGCCGCACCCTTCGTCTGCGAGGTCTTCCATGACGGAACTGTCGGAACCCGTCGCCTTCCCCCAGGACCGCACCTGCCCCTACCACCCGCCGACCGCCTACGACCCGCTGCGCGACACGCGCCCCCTGACGCGCGTCACCCTCTTCGACAAGAGCCCCGTCTGGCTGGTGACCGGCCACGGTGTCGCACGTGACCTGCTCGCCGATCCCCGCCTGTCCACCGACCGCACCCGCCCCGGCTTCCCCGCGCCCACCGAACGCTTCGCGGCCGTCCGCCACAAGAAGACCGCCCTGCTCGGCGTCGACGACCCCGAACACCGGGTCCAGCGCCGCATGATGGTCCCCAGCTTCACCCTGAAACGCGCCGCCGAACTGCGCCCGAGCATCCAGCGCATCGTCGACGAGCGGCTCGACGCGATGATCGCCCAGGGGCCGCCCGCCGATCTGGTGAGCGCCTACGCGCTGCCCGTGCCGTCGATGGTGATCTGCGCCCTGCTGGGCGTCCCGTACGCCGACCACGAGTTCTTCGAGGAGCAGTCACGGCGGCTGCTGCGCGGCCCGACGGCCGACGACACGCTCCGGGCCCGCGACCGACTCGAGGAGTATGTCGGTGAGTTGATCGACCGCAAGCAGAAGGAGCGACGGCCCGGGGACGGCGTCCTCGACGACCTCGTCCACCAGCGGCTGCGCGAAGGCGCCGTGGACCGTGAGGAGGTGACCGCCCTCGCGATCATCCTGCTGGTCGCCGGCCACGAGACCACCGCCAACATGATCTCGCTCGGCACCTACACCCTGCTCCAACACCACGAAAAACTAGCCGAGTTGAGGGAGGATCCGGCGCTGCTGCCCGCCGCCGTCGAGGAACTGATGCGGATGCTGTCCATCGCGGACGGGCTGCTGCGGCAGGCCACCGAGGACATCGATGTGGCCGGGACGACGATCCGGGCCGGCGACGGCGTGGTCTTCTCGACCTCGGTCATCAACCGCGACGAGGCCGTCTACGCCGACCCCGACACCCTCGACTGGCACCGCTCCGCCCGCCACCACGTCGCGTTCGGTTTCGGTATCCACCAGTGCCTCGGCCAGAACCTGGCCCGCGCCGAGATGGAGATCGCCCTGCAATCCCTCTTCGCATGTCTGCCCGGTCTGCGGCTCGCCGTCCCGGCGGACACGATCCCCTTCAAGCCGGGCGACACCATCCAGGGGATGCTGGAACTCCCCGTGACCTGGTGAGAGGCCGACGGTCATGCACATCGACATCGACAAGGACGTCTGCATCGGCGCCGGCCAGTGCGCCCTCGCCGCGCCGGGCGTCTTCACCCAGGACGACGACGGCTACAGCGCCCTTCTGCCCGGCCGGGAGGACGGCGCGGGCGACCAGATGACCCGGGAGGCCGCACGAGCCTGCCCGGTGAGTGCCATCGCCGTCACGGACACCTGACCGGCGTCAGCCGATCAGCAGCCGGGCCGCCTCCCGGGCCTGGGCGGCCGGCTCCGTGCCGCCGGTGATGCCCGCCGTGACCATCGCGCCCTCGGCCAGCAGGAACAGCGGCCCGGTCAGCGCGGCGGGCAGCCCCGCGTCGGCCACGAGAGCGGCGAGGTAGTCCCCGAACGCCCGCTTGTGGGCGCGGACCTGGTGCGCCACGCGGTCCGACGTGGCGCCCAGTTCGCCGTACGCGTTGATCCAGGCACAGCCGCGGAATCCGTCCTCGGCGAACCACTCCTCGAGCCACTCGAAGACGGCGAGGACGCGCCGGCGCGGGTCCTCGTGCCGTTCCACGTACCGTGCGAGCCGCCCGCGCCAGCGCTCGTCCCGCCGCTCCAGATACGCCTCCACCAGCTGTTCCTTCGCCGGGAAGAGCTGGTAGAGCCGCTTGAGCGAGAGACCGGACGCCCCGCGGACGTTGTCCATGCCGACGGACCGGATGCCCCGCCCGTAGAACAGCCTCTCGGCGGCGTCCAGCGCCTGCTCGCGGGCGACCGCGCTGTCCATCGACCCTTCCTCCCACCTCGCACGCCTCCTTGACGCGAGAACGAGCGTTCTCTTATATTAGCAGTCACCCGGAGAACGCTCGTTCTCCACTTCTGTCAGTGGAGCAGCCCGTGTCCGACCGCCCGCCCCTGCCGCCCTTCACCCGGGAGACCGCCGCCCGCAAGGTCCAGGCCGCCGAGGACGCCTGGAACACCCGGGACCCGCACCGGGTCGCGCTCGCCTACTCCGAGGACTCGGTCTGGCGCAACCGCGACACCTTCCTCACCGGCCGCGCCGAGATCGTCGCGTTCCTCACCGCGAAATGGGCACGCGAACGCGACTACGCGCTGCGCAAGGACCTGTGGGCCTTCGACGGCGACCGCATCGCCGTCCGCTTCCAGTACGAGTGCCGCGACGCCGACGGGCAGTGGTGGCGGTCGTACGGCAACGAACTGTGGGAGTTCGACGAGCACGGCCTGATGGCCCGGCGCGAGGCGAGCATCAACGACGTGCCGATCACCGAGGGGGAGCGCCGCATCCTCGGAGCGCGGCCCGAGGCCGGATACGGCCGGTCCTTCCCGCTTCAGTAGGGTTCCCCGCGTGACCGAACCGGACGGGAAGCCCTTTCTCTACGTCGTCGTCTGCGCCGCCGGGATCGCCGCGGGAGTCAGCAAGCTGATCACCGCCGCCCAGGAACGGGACTGGGAAGTGGGCGTCTTCGCCACGCCCACCGCCATGAACGGCTTCTTCGACACCGCCGCGGTTCAGGCACAGACCGGGCGCCCCCTCCGCTCCGCCTGGCGGCGCCCCGGCGACCCGCGCCCCTTCCCGGACCCGGACGCCGTCGTCGTCGCGCCGGCCACGTTCAACACCGTCAACAAGTGGGCGGCCGGCATCGCCGACACCCTCGCCCTGGGCACCCTGTGCGAGGTGTCCGGCCAAGGCGTCCCGATCGCCGTCCTGCCGTGCGTGTCCGCCGCCCTCGCCGCCCACCCCGCCTACCGGGACAGCCTGATCCGGCTGCGGGGGATGGGCGTGCGCTTCGCGGAGCCGTACGCGGGCGGCGAGGCGGGGGAGTTCGGCTGGGAGCGCGCGCTGGACCTGTTGGGTGGGACGTAGGCTCCCCTGAGGTACCCACGTGCGAAGGCAGGAGCAGTGACGATGCAGTACGTGAAGCTCGGTACGACGGGTCTGGACGTGTCGCGGATCTGTCTGGGCTGCATGACCTACGGAGTCCCCGACCGCGGCAACCACGAGTGGACCCTCGACGAGGAGGCGTCCCGCCCGCTGATCCGGCAGGCGCTGGAGGCCGGCATCACCTTCTTCGACACCGCGAACGTCTACTCCGACGGCACCAGCGAGGAGATCGTCGGCAGGGCGCTGCGCGACTTCGCCCGCCGCGACGAGATCGTGCTCGCCACGAAGGTGCACGGCCGGATGCGGCCGGGGCCCAACGGCGGCGGCCTCTCCCGCAAGGCGATCCTGACCGAGATCGACCACAGCCTCACCCGCCTCGGCACCGATTACGTCGACCTGTACCAGATCCACCGCTTCGACCCGCACACCCCGGTCGAGGAGACGATGGAGGCGTTGCACGACGTGGTCAAGGCGGGCAAGGCCCGCTACATCGGGGCGAGTTCGATGTACGCCTGGCAGTTCTCCAAGATGCAGCACACGGCCGAGTGGCACGGCTGGACCCGGTTCGTCTCCATGCAGAACCACTACAACCTCCTCTACCGCGAGGAGGAGCGCGAGATGCTGCCCCTCTGCGCCGACCAGGGCGTCGGCGTACTGCCCTGGAGCCCGCTCGCCCGCGGCCGCCTCACCCGGGACTGGGGTGTCGAGACCGGCCGCAGCGCCACGGACACCTTCGGCAGCACCCTCTACCTGGAGGGCGACCGCGCCATCGTCGAAACCGTCACCCGCATCGCGAACGACCGCGGCGTCCCTCGCGCCCAAGTGGCCCTGGCCTGGCTGCTGCACCGGGACACGGTGACGTCCCCGGTCGTCGGCGCCTCCAAGCCCCGCCACCTCGAGGACGCGGTGGCCTCGGTGGAACTGACCCTGAGCGAAAAGGAGTTGCAGGAGCTGGAGCAGCCGTACGCTCCGCACCCGATCGCAGGCCACTGAGCGTCGCCGGACCCGACGCAACCGAACGCCTGCCCGAACCGTCCCTCAGTGCGATGACCGATACAGGGGATGCTGAGGACAACGGACGGGGACAGGTGTCGCCGAAGAGACGACGGAGGGTGGCGATCGTCGCGGCACTGGCCGTCTCGGTGACGGCCGTGTGCGCGGTGGCCGTCGCGCGTGACGACGGCCGTCGGCTGTTTCCCCGCGCCTCGTACGACCCGTTCCACGGCTCGGCCGCCGCACCGGAATGGGTCGCCTACGGCGACCACGCCGCTGTCGTCCGCGTCACGCGGGAGAAAGCCGGCCAGGCCGACCCGAAAGACGGCGACTACATCCCCCGCACGGTCACCGCGACCGTCACCCGGGTCATCTGGTCGAGACCCGGGGCGCCTCGGCTGCCCAAGGAGATCACCCTTCGGGCGCACGGCTGGTACACCACCCTCTGGGGCGGGAGGGAGGAAGCCGCGCGTGAGGGAGCGCCTCGTCTCGAACCGGGCCACACCTATGTCGTCGGCGTCGGCTTCACCGGTACGGGGAACGGGGTCGAACTGATCGGTGACGACGCGGCCGTGCCCTACGACGCCGCGACCTTCGGCCAGGGGGAGTTGGAGGGCCGCACCATCGGTGCCAACGCCTACCGCAGGGCTGTCGTGGGCATGCAGAAGGACGCGGTCGCCAAGTTCGCCGTCAGTGAGACCTACAACCCCAAGACCCTCCGTGACGTCCAGCGGCTGTTGGAGGGCACCTCGCCGCTGAATCTCTACCGGCAGACGGCGTTGACCAGTCTGCAGGCCGACGTGAACCTGGACCGCAAGCCGGACGACCACGCGGACGAAGGCACCGGAACCCTCCCCGGAACGATCCGTCACCGCGTCCTGGCACTGGACTCCCGCACCGAGTACTTCCTGTCGGTCGCCTGCTCCGGGCCGCGCGGCGCGGGGGCCACGCTCGGACTGACCGTCAACGGGACGACGGACTCACACAAACTGTCCTGTGACACCAGCAATGATCTGGTGAGAATCGAACAGCCGCGCGGCGAAGTGTCGTTCGAGATCACCGCCGCGAAGCCGAGCCTCGGCGCCGTCGCCGTCGCCTGGAACGTGTCCGAGGCTCTGAAAACCGGTCAGTGAGGTCCGTCCGGCGCGAACTCCGTGCCGCACGGCCCCGCGCCCTCGCTCTCCGCCAGCACGACCCGCGCCCCGCTCATGGTCAGCGTCCGGTAGAACGAACCGATGCGCGCGGTGGAGCGCCCCACGTAGTGCCCGATGAACGACCGCCGGAACCGGTCCCCGGTGCGGTTCGGCTGCGACCCGTGCACCAGACTGCCGTTGAAGAACAGCACGTCCCCCGGAGCCATGTCGACCGGAACAGCCGCAAGTCCGGCAGGCGGGGGCACGTACTCCCGCGCGAACGACACCTCCGCGTCCGCCTGCTCGGGGCAGAACAGGTCCATCGCGTGGGTACCCGGCACCACCTCGAGACCCCCGTTGTCCCGGTCGATCTCGTCGCACGCGATCCAGGCCGCCACACACGTGCCCGGCTCGACCCGCAGATAGAAGTTGTCCTGGTGCAGCGCCTGCCCCCGCGCCCCCGGCGGCTTGAAGTAGAACATGCTCTGCGCGGCCAGCACTTCCTCGCCGAGCAGTGTCTCCAGCACGCCGCGCAGCCGGGCGTCCAGCAGCACCCGCCGCGCGAGCGGGTTGAACGCGTGCGGCTGCATCACCCTCGGGTACGCGCGCAGCGGGTCGGCGGACCCGGGGCGCGGCTCGAAGTGCCCGGGCACCGGACCGGCCGCGTGCAGCGCCGCGAACTCCGCGCGGAGCCGGTCGATCTCCTCGTACCCGAACATCCCGCGGACGACGGTGAAGCCGTCCTCCCGGTACTGCCGCAGCCCGGCCTCCGTCAGTATGGGAGTGTCGGCGGCGTCGATGCCCGTGACTGTCATGCTTTTCCTCCTCGGTCCGGTGTCCTCGGCTCACCACGCTAGGCCGACACGGCGTACGGAAGGATGCCCATGCGTGCTGACGACATGCCCAGGGCTGCCGCGCCCGGCGACCCCTCGCCGCCACCGGGTCACGTGGTCGTCGGCCACTTCGACCAGAGCCCGGGGTACGGCGTCAACCGCCCCCGGGGCTCGGACAGTTATCTCTTCACCTGGACGGCCGGCGGACACGGCCGGCTCAGCCAGGGAACCGCGGGGGCCCGGGCGCGCGCGGGGGACCTGGTGGTCCTCGCACCGGGTGTCCCGCACGGCTACGGCGTCGAACCCGGCGCCCCGCACTGGCGTTTCTGGTGGGCGCACTGCCAGGCGCGGCCCTCCTGGACGTCCTGGCTGCGGCCGTACGACACCGGGGACGGGATGTACGTCGTCACCCCCGTCCCCGCCGCACTGCACGGGCGCGTCGAGGCGGCGTTCGGCCGGATGCTCGCCGACGCCCGCTGGACCGGCACCGACGCCCCGCCCACCGGCGCCTCCACGGACGGCGATCCGGTCGCCGTCGCGCACGGCAGCGCGGCCAGGGAACTCGCCCTGTGCTCCCTGGAGGAGGTCGTCCTGCTCACCACGGCCGCCGCGCGCCCACCGTCGGCCCGGCCCGGTGCGGACGCCAGGGTGCGCCGGGCACAGGCGCTGATCGCCGCCGATCCGGGCGCCCCGCACACGGTCCGTTCGCTCGCCGAAGCGGTCGCCCTGTCGCCCTCGCGGTTCGCGCACTTGTTCACCGAGCAGTTCGGCCGGTCACCGATGCGGGCGCTGCGCGAGGCCCGGCTGGGGCACGCGGCCCGGCTGCTGGAGAGCACCGACCTGTCGGTGGAACGGGTGGCCGCCGCCTCGGGCTTCGCCAGTCCGTATCACTTCAGCCGGGTGTTCCGGGAGCGCTACGGGATGCCGCCGGGCGCGTATCGGGGAATCCCCACACGAATTTACGCTCCGATTAGACGCGAAATTGATTGACGTTCCGTCAAACCCCATCACGTGCACGCAATGCACAAAACCGCGAGATCCCTTGTTGACTGTCCCTGGCCTGTGCAAAGGTGTGCCGTGTCGGCGTGCAGGCAATGTTTTTCCGCTGCGCGCACGAGGCCGCTCCCGTCCACCCCCGCGCTTCAAAAGAGCTGCCCCGGGCGGATGTTCGAGATGCCGAACTCTGTACGGGTGGATCCGTGGCCCTGTCGGCATGGTGACATACTCGTTGGTATGGACTATGGACTGTGACGCCGCATGCCCTCGGAAGGAATGCAGCCTTGACTGACGCAGGCCCGTCGAATTCCCCGACCCCCGCGCGCCGGTTCGACGCCACGGACGAGCAGCTCAGTGCCGAGCTCACCAAGTGGACGGGCGGCTCGCCCGCGCTCCACCCTGTCGGCGAACTGCTGGACCGGCACTGGGAAGCGGCCTTCGCCTACGCCAGGCTCTGCACCGACAGCGCGCGGGCCGCGGGCATGCTCACGACCGCGGCGTTCACCAGGCTCTTCGGCGCGTCCCTGCGGCAGAGCGGACCGACCGCCGCGTGGCGGCCCCACCTCCTCGTCACCGTGCGCCGGATCGCCGCCGAGTGGGACACGGACGGCCGCCGCGACCTGCTCCACCCCGCCCTGCGCTCCGACACCGACGACGGGTCCCGCGTCGCCGCCCGACTGCTCCCGTCGGCGGACCGGCGGCTGCTGTCCCGCGCCTTCCAGCGGCTGTCCCAGTCCGCCCGCTGCCTGCTGTGGCACACCGAGGTGGAGGCCGAACCGCTGGCGACCCCGGCCGCGCTGCTCGGCCTGGACGAGGAGGACGCGCGCGTCGAGCTGCGCCGCGCGCGTGAGCGCCTGCGCGACGAGTGCCTCCAGGTGCACCGCGAACTCGCCCCCGACGACGACTGCCGCCGCTACCACCGGCTGCTGGACGTGACCTACCGGCGCGGCGGTATCGACCTCGACCCTGACCTGCGCGCCCACCTGGAGCAGTGCAGGCACTGCCGGCACACCGCGGGCCAGCTGGACCAGTTCAACGGCGGAGGGCTCGGCGTCGCCCTGGCCGAAGGCGTGCTGGGCTGGGGCGCGCGGGCCTACCTCGAGGCGCGGGCGAGCAGCGCCGAGAGGCCGGCCGAGGCGGCGGCGCCGTCGTCGGAGGAGTTCATGGCGTTCCCGGGAGAGCCGTTCGACTCACCCGGGCCGGCCCCGGAGGCCCGCGGCGACTCCAGATCCACCGACCACGCCGACTCCGGTCCCGGCACCCGCAAGGGCACCCGCGCCGGCTTTCGTTCCGGTGGCCGCAACGGCACCCGCGGCGACTCCGATTCCGGCACCCGCAAGGGCATCCGCGCCGACTCCGGTTCCCGCGCCCGCAAGGGCACCCGCGCCGGCTCCCGTTCCGGTACCGGCTCCGGCATTCGGGCCGATTTTCCTACGGACACCCGTCCGGACTCCCGCGGCGACATCGGCCCGAACTCCCGCACCACCCCCGATGGCGACACCCGCCCCGTCCCCCGTCGTTCGGACCGCAAGGCGGCCCGTCGTGCCCGCCGCCGCAACCTCGCCGCGGCCGTCCTCACCGTGAGCGGGCTGGTCGTCCTGCCGCTGGTGCTGTGGTCCGCCCTGGGCTCCGGTGACAACGACTCGAGCGCCGACGGCGGCGAGGCCACCGAGGCACCCGGCTCGGGCGCGGGCGACTCGACGACCGACCCGTCCTGGGCCGGGGCCGGCGACGCCTCCCGGGGCACCCTGCGCGGCAGGCTGCACAACGTGGAGTCGGGGCTGTGCGTCGGCGTCGCCGGCACGAAGGCCGTCCAGGGCGCGGAAGTCCGCCTGGCCGCCTGCTCCTCGACCGCGTCCCAGCAGTGGACGTACGAGACCGACGGCCTGCTGCGCAACGCCGCCGCCCCCGACCTCTGCCTGGACTCCCACCTCGGCTACTCCCTACGGCTCGCGCCGTGCACGGGCGGCGACCGGCCCGGCGAGAAGAACGTCCGCTACGACTTCACCCTCCAGGGCACGCTGGTGCCCCGCTGGGACCAGGACCTGGCGCTGGCGCCCGCCGCCACCGACGGCTCCGGCGCCCTCGTCCTGAAGAACCGCGTCAACGACCCCGCCCAGCGCTGGGTCGTCGACACCTCGAAGCCCGACCCCCAGATGCAGGCCGTCAACTGGGGCACGGACAGCGAACCCGCCACGACGCCCCCGTCGCCGACGCCCACCCCGAAGGCTTCGGAGCCCCCCACCCCCACGCCGACCCCGACCGAGCCCCGCACCACCCCGAAGCCGACGCCGACCGCCTCGCCGTCCACGGCCGACCCCTGCTCGTACAACCCGTACTACTGCTCCGGGGACAACCAGTACGGCGGTGGGCCGGGCGGTTACGGAGGCTATGGCTACGGGGGTTACGGCTATGGCTACGGGGGATACGGGGGCTATGGCTACGGCGGCCGGTGACGCGCGGGTGAGTCGGGCGCTCAGGCCCCGACGACCAGGAGCGACACCCACAGCGCCGCCACGGCCGGGACCAACGCGGCCGGTACCGCGAGCAGTCCGAGCCGGGTGAACTCCCCGAAGCCGACGACGCCCTCGCCCTCCGCGCCGCTCCGGCCGCTGCCGCTCTCCTCCTGCCCCTGCACGATGCGCCGCCACAGCAGCGTCGCCAGCGACCCGGCGTACGTCAGGTTCGGCCCGATGTTCACCCCGAGCAGCACGGCAAGCACCGCCCCGGGCCCGGCCGCAGCGGTGAGCGGCAGCAGGACCAGCACCGCGGGCAGGTTGTTGATCAGGTTCGCCAGGACGGCGGCCAGGGCGGCGAGTGTGAGCAGCGCGACGAGCCCGGAGCCGTCCGGCAGCACGTGCCGCAGCGCGTCGGCGAGGCCGTTGTCGACCACCGCGCGCACGACGACACCGAGCGCGAGCACGAACGCCAGGAACGCGGGAGAGGCGGCCCGCACCACCGTGAGCGGTGTGGCCCGCCGCCGTACGAGCGCGCGGACCGCCAGGACCATCGCCCCCGCCGACGCGGCCCACGCCGGGTCGATGCCGACGGCGGAGGCCACCACGAACCCGGCGAGCGTGCAGGCCACGGTGACCAGGGCGAACAGCGGCAGCCGCGGTGGCTCGGCGGCATCGGGGGAGGGCGCGGGAGCCGCCAGGTCGTCCGCGAAGAACCGCCGGAAGACCAGGTATTCGGCGCCGATCGCCACCAGCCAGGGCAGCACCATCAGCGCGGCGAACCGGGTGAAGCTCAGGCCGCTCGCCGTGAACGCCAGCAGGTTGGTGAGGTTGGAGACCGGCAGCAGCAGTGACGCCGTGTTCGACAGGTGCGCACAGGCGTAGAGATGCGGCCGGGAGCGCACGCCCATCCGGGTGGCGGTGGCCAGCACGACCGGCGTCAGCAGCACCACGGTGGCGTCCAGACTGAGCACGGCCGTGATCACCGAGGCCAGGACGAACACCGCGGTCAGCAGCCGTCGGGGCCGTCCCCGGGCCCAGCGGGCCATCCACGCACCGCACGCCGTGAAGAGGCCCTCGACGTCACAGAAGTGGGCGAGGACCAGGACAGCGGCGAGGAAACCCACCACCGGCCCGAGCCGCTCCACCTCCGCCAGCGCGTGATCCGGCGAGATCACCCCGGTGGCGAGGGCGATCCCGGCGGCCGGGACCGCCACGACCGCCTCCGGCCACCCCCCGGGACGCAGGACCGCCCAGACGAGGGTGGCGACGAGCAGGGCGACGGACAGGGACTCGGCGAGCGGGGCGTTCAGGGCGGATTCCTTCAGGACACGATCAGCTGGGGAAGCCGCCCATCAAAACACGACCGGGTAAGAAGCTCGCCGGGAGGGTCAGGTGTGGTCAGGGACCGGTGCCCGGCGCGAACACCGTCAGGAACACCGAGGAGGAGTTGCCGGACACGGGCACCGGCCCGCCCGTCCACTTCACCTTCAGCGGGTCCCGCTCGTCCGCAGGGGTGACCAGAAGCACAGCGGGAGTGGCCGCGTGGGCGCCGCTGATCTCCGGATTGCTGTATGTCAGCCCCGCCCACGCGCTGCGGCCCGGCGCCAGCCTGACGGTCGTCGGCTTCTGGTCGGGCGCGCGTTTGGGATCCTTGCCCAGTTGCTTGCCGGACGCGTCAAGGAAGGCGGCGCCCGGATAGCCGTGCACCGTGCAGGTGCGGGAGGAGACGTTGGTGAGGACGACCGGGAAGTTCCACTGCCCGGCGCCCGGATCGTTGCGGCCCACGGAGGCGCGCAGCTCGGAGGTGTGACACCGCGTGGTGCTCGCGGCGGGCTCGGCCGCCATCCGGTGCACGCCGCCCGTGGTGTCGGCCGATCCCTGGGAGGGGCCCGTCGTGCCGCAGGAGGCCAGCAGGCCCGGTACGGCGAGCGCGCCCACCCATAAGGCGAAGAAACGCTTCGACTGAGTCATCACCGCCGAGTTCCCCCCAGCGCGGCGACCGAAGCGCGTCATCCGAGAAGTCCTCACTCCTCGTCGAGCAGCGCCAGCTCCGCCCAGATCGTCTTGCCCTCCGTGTGGTGCCTGCTGCCCCACCGCTGGGTGAGCTGGGCGACCAGCAGCAGCCCCCGGCCGCCCTCGTCCCACGTCTTGGCGCGGCGCAGGTGCGGAGCGGTGTGGCTGGTGTCGGACACCTCGCAGATCAGCGTGGCCGCGTCGTGGATCAGCCGCAGCCGGATGGGGTGGGAGCCGTAGCGGATGGCGTTGGTGACGAGCTCGCTCACCACGAGCTCGGTCGTGAACGAGACCTGGTCCAGCTCCCAGACGGCGAGCTGCTCGACGGCCTGCTTGCGGACCGGGGCGACGAGCGCGGGGTCGGCGGGGATGTCCCAGGTCGCCACCCGGGACGCCGGCAGCCCCTGGGTGCGGGCCAGCAGCAGGGCCACGTCGTCGGCAGCTCCGCCGGTCGGCATCAGGGTGTGCAGGATCCGGTCGCAGGTCTCGTCGAGGGAGTCCGCGTCGGCCGCCAGGGCCTCGCGCAGCAGCGCGTGCCCCGCTCCGACGTCCCGTTCGCGGGACTCGATCAGCCCGTCGGTGTAGAACGCCAGGACGGATCCCTCGCGCAGGTCCAGCTCGGCCGACTCGAACGGCAGCCCGCCCAGGCCCAGCGGCGGACCGGAGGGCAGATCGACCTGCCGGGGAGCGCCGCCCGGCGGGAGCAGCACGGGCGGCGGATGTCCGGCGCGCGCGAGAGTGCAGCGCCGGGACACCGGGTCGTACACGGCGTACAGGCAGGTCGCGCCGACCTCGCCGGGGCTGCCGTCGGTGCCGGCCTCGTCCGACAGCCGCAGGACGAGGTCGTCGAGGTGCGTGAGGAGCTCGTCGGGGGCCAGGTCGATGTCGGCGAGGGTGCGCACGGCGGTGCGCAGCCGGCCCATGGTGGCGGAGGCCTGGACGCCGTGGCCGACGACGTCCCCGACGACCATGGCGACCCGCATCCCGGACAGCGGGATCACGTCGAACCAGTCGCCGCCCACCCCGGCCTGTGCCGCCGGAAGGTAGCGCGAGGCGGCCGTGACGGCGGCCGTGCGCGGCAGGTTGCGGGGGAGCAGGCTGCGCTGCAGGGCGAGGGCGGTCTCGCGCTCGCGGGAGAAACGGCGCGCGTTGTCGATGCAGACCGCGGCCCGGGCGGTGATCTCCTCGGCGAGCATGACGTCGTCGGGCGTGAACGGGTCGCGGCGCCGGAAGCGGGCGAGGACCGCGACGCCGAGGGTCGTGCCCCGGGCCTGGATCGGCACGGACATCGTGGAGTGGATGCCGTACTCATCGATCCGCCGCCGGCGGACCGGGTCCCAGGCCAGCCACTGTTCGAGGTCGTCCGTCACCGTCGACGCCACGATCGCGTGGCCCGCGAGCAGGGAGTCGGCCTGCGGTGAGGGCGTCGGGTAGACGTCGACCTGTCCCAGCTTGACCACGGCCTCGGGACTGCCCGGGTTGACCGAGCCGAGGGCGACCCGGCGCAGGGTGATCGGCGCGCTGAGCCGGCCGACGGCGGGCTCGGCGCCCTGCTCCGGCGGCTCCAGCAGGTCGACGCTGACGAAGTCGGCCAGCACCGGCACGCAGACGTCGGCCAGCTCCTGGGCCGTCCGGGTGACGTCGAGGGTGGTGCCGATGCGCACGCTCGCCTCGTTCACCAGCTGGAGCCGCTCCCGGGCCAGGTAATGCTCGGTGAAGTCGTGGGCTGCGACGCACACACCCCGCACCCGCCCGTCGGCGTCGGTGACCGGGGACATCCGGGCCAGCCACGCCGCCACGCGGCCGTCGCCGCTGATCGGGAGGTAGGACCGCACGTCGTGCCCCCGGCCGGTGGTGAGCACCTGGTGCATCTGCTGCTCGAAGTCCGCGCTCTGCGGCCGAGCGTCGATGTCGGGGACGCGCAGACCGCGCAGGCGCTCCTCGGGAACGCGCAGGATCTCGGCCATGGGCGAGTTGATCCGGTGCAGGCGCAGCCGCTCGTCGAAGATCGCGACCGCGCAGGGGGACTGCGTCAGCTCGACCCGGGACAGCGGGTCGTCCGGTGGCAGCGGTCGAAGTGCCTCCAGAGGGCTGACGACGAGCCGACCGCCGTCCTCGGGACGTCTTTGATGGACGAGGACCCAGACGGAGACGGTGCGGCCGTCGCGGTGCCGCAGCGCGAGCTCGCCGCTCCAGCGGCGCTCGTCGGCGCGGATGGCGGGCACTTCGCCGGCCAGCAGGTCCGTGGCCGGGCGGCCCACGGCCTCCTCCGGCGACCAGCCCAGCAGACGGCGCGCGCCCTCGTTCCACTCGGCGAGGAGGCCGTCCGCGCCGACGAGGGCCCGCGCCGTGGCGGCATCGTCGAACGGATACACCGGGCTCATCGTCGCCACTCCATCGCGCACACTCACAGTGAACAGGTGTCACCGCTGTTCCAGCCTAGTGCGTACCGGTCCTCCGCGAACGTCGACCCCTTCCGGCGGAGCGCCACCGCTGGGACGTGAGAGACGGGACCGGCTCACCGCACTCTTGACGGGGACGTGTGGCACGTCGTCAGATTCTGTTGGTTCACGATCAGTTGTGAGTACTTATGGGTCTTGATGAGTCCCGATGAGGGAGAGCCGCCATGTCAGTCACTCGCAGATCGGTTTTGATCGCCTCCGCGGCCACCCCGGCCGCCGGATCGCTCCTGGGCGCAGCCCCGGCCGCGACGGCCGCCGAAGCGACCCGCGACACGTCCGGCCGCCACACCGTCGCCCTGCGCGACGGCTGGCGCTTCGCGCTGGTCAACCCGGGCGGGATCACCGACCCCACCGGCGCCTACGCCGGCGCCGCCGACCCCGCCTACGACGACTCGGCGTGGCGCGAGGTCGCGGTCCCGCACGACTGGAGCATCGAGCAGACCCCCACCACGCAGCACGGCACGACCAGCGGCACCGGGTTCTTCCCCGGCGGCCTCGGCTGGTACCGCCTCGCCTTCACCCTGCCGCCCGCCCTCGCGGACAAGCGGATCTCGGTGGAGTTCGACGGCGTCTACATGGACTCGTACGTCCACTGCAACGGCACCGAGGCCGGCCGCCACCCCTACGGTTACACCGGCTTCGCCTTCGACCTCACCGACCTGGTGCACACCGACGGCACCACCGAGAACGTCCTCGCGGTCAAGGTCCAGAACCGGCTGCCCAGCAGCCGCTGGTACTCCGGCAGCGGCATCTACCGCGAGGCCCGCCTGGTCGTCACCGAACCGGTGCACGTGGCGCGCTGGGGCACCAGTGTCACCACGCCGGACATCACCGCCGAGCGGGCCCTCGTACGGGTGCGGACGGCCGTGGTGAACGAGACCGGCAGCGCCGCCGACGTCGAGGTCGTGTCCCGGATCACCGACCCCCGCGGCCGCACCGTCGCCCGTACGTCCGCCACGGTCGCCGTCACCGACGAGACCACCGCGACCCATGAACTCACCGTCCCGAAGCCCAGGTTGTGGGACTTCGCGACCCCTCAGCGCTACACCCTGCACACCGAGCTGCGCGTCGACGGCACCACCACGGACACCTGCCGCACCCCCTTCGGCATCCGCACCTTCCGCTTCGATGCGGACGAGGGCTTCTCCCTCAACGGCACCCACACCAAGATCAAGGGCGTCGACCTCCACCACGACCTGGGCGCCCTCGGCGCCGCGGTCGACGCCGACGCCGTCCGCCGCCAGATGACGATCATGAAATCGATGGGCGTCAACGCCTTCCGCACCTCCCACAACCCGCCCTCGCCGGAGATGATCCAGGTCTGCGAGGAGCTGGGCATCGTGATGATGGTGGAGGCCTTCGACTGCTGGCGCAGCTCCAAGACCCGGTACGACTACGGACGGTTCTTCGACGAGTGGGCCGACAAGGACATAGCGGAGATGGTGCTCGCCGCCCGCAACTCGCCCGCCGTCGTCATGTGGTCGATCGGCAACGAGATCAGTGAGTTCACCTCCACCGCCGGTCTCGGCATGGCGGACCGGCTCATTGCCGCGGTCAAGGCCCATGACGAGACGCGGCCGATCGTCATCGGCAGCCACCGGCATCGCAGCGTGCCCGCCCCCGGCTCCCCGGGCGACCTGATCCTCGCCGAGCTCGACGGCCTCGGCCTCAACTACAACACCGCCAAGTCGGTGGACGCGCTGCACGCCCGCTACCCCAAGCTGTTCCTCTTCGAGTCCGAGTCGTCGTCGGAGACCTCGACGCGTGGCGCGTACCAGGAGCCCGAGCGCCTCAACACCGGCGAGAACCACACGCCCGGCAGGCGCGCCACCTCCTCGTACGACAACAACCTCGCCTCCTGGACCATGAGCGGCGAGTACGGACACAAGAAGGACCGCGACCGGAAGTGGTTCGCCGGGCAGTTCCTGTGGTCGGGCATCGACTACATCGGGGAGCCCACGCCCTACGACGTCTTCCCGGTGAAGGCGTCCTTCTTCGGCGCGGTCGACACCGCGGGCTTCCCGAAGGACATGTACCACCTCTTCAAGAGCCAGTGGACCGACGAACCCATGGTCCATCTGCTGCCGATGACCTGGAACCACGAGAAGGGCGACACCGTCGAGGTGTGGGCCTACTCCAACGTGGACACCGTCGAGCTGTTCCTCAACGGAAAGTCCCTCGGCACAAGGAAGTTCGACACGAAGAAGACCGTCGACGGGCGGGAGTACCTGGAGACCACCGAGGCGACCGGCGACGACAAGACCTTCACCGACGGCCCCTACCCCGGCAGCTACACCAGCCCGAACGGCAGCGCCGGCAAACTCCACCTCACTTGGAAAGTGCCGTACCGGCCGGGGGAGTTGAAGGCGGTGGCGCGCCGCGGCGGCCGGGTGGTCGCCACGGACGTCCTGCGCACGGCGGGGAAGCCGCACGCCGTACGACTGACCGTCGACCGCAAGTCCGTTGCCGCCGACGGCCGTTCGCCGGCCTTCGTGACCGCCGAGGTCGTCGACGTCCGTGGGGTGGTCGTGCCCGACGCCGAGCACCTGATCGGCTTCGACGTGAGGGGCGGATCCCTCGCCGGGCTCGACAACGGCCGCCAGGAGAGCGCCGAGCGCTACCAGGCCAGTACGCGCACCGCCTTCCACGGCAAGGCGCTCGCGATCGTGCGGGCCGGTACGAAGCCGGGCGTCCTGAAGGTGACGGCACGGGCGGAGGGCCTGCGGTCGGGCACCGCGATCGTGCGCACGACCACCGCTCGCTCGGCGGCGACCACCCCTGCGCCCGACTTCGCACCGGATTACCCGGCGCCCGTGAACTACCCCTACGCGGAGGCCAGTTACTCCGGCCGACCGGACACCCTTCCCGCGGCCGTGCTCGACGGCGACCCGGCCACCGGCTGGTCCAACGGCTTCCTCAAGTCCGCGACCGCCCTGCTGCCCGCCTTCGGCGGGGCCCGGCAAGGGGACTGGATCTCGGTGGACTGGGGGCGGACGCGGAGCTTCGACCGGGTGGAGGTGTCGTTCACGGTGGACGCCGGGCACACCCGGCCCGCGTCGGTCGAGGTCGCCGTCTGGGACGGGCGCGCGTACACCCCGGTCACCGGAGCGGCCGTCGACTGGGCCACCGCCTCGGACGCGCCGACGGTGATCACCTTCGACGCGGTGCGCGGCTCCCGGCTGCGGCTCACCCTGGCCGGCAGCCACCCCGGTGAGGCCCAAGGGGCGGTCCGCATCAGCAGGCTGGAGGCACCGGCGGGCTGAGCGGGAGCCGACGGGGGCGGCTCACGGTCCGGGCGGGAAACCAGTCCCGTCCGGACCGTTGACGGGGTGTCACCCGGCGAACCAGCATGGCCCCGTCCGTCTCTGGGAGCGCTCCCACAACGAGCGTCCCCCGCACCTCCCCGAGGAGCCCAGACGTGAAACGACGCAGAACCGCCCTGCTGTCCCTGACGGCCCTGCTCGCCACCGCACTGAGCGCGCTCCCCGCGCAGCCGGCCGGGGCCGACGAGGTCGAACAGGTCAGGAACGGCACCTTCGACACCACCGCCGACCCGTGGTGGACGAGCAACGTCACCGCGGGCCTGTCCGAGGGCCGCCTGTGCGCCGACGTGCCGGGCGGCACCACCAACCGCTGGGACGCAGCCGTCGGCCAGAACGACATCACCCTGGTGAAGGGGGAGTCGTACCGGTTCTCCTTCAAGGCGTCCGGCGCGCCCGAGGGCCACGTGGCGCGGGCGCTCGTCGGCCTGTCCGTGTCGCCGTACGACACCTGGTACGAGGCGAGCCCGGTGCTGAGCGTGTCCGGCGACTCCTACAGCTTCACCTTCACCTCGCCCGTCGACACCGCCCAGGGTCAGGTCGCCTTCCAGCTCGGTGGCAGCGCGGACGCCTGGCGGTTCTGCATGGACGACGTGTCGTTGCTGGGTGGGGTGCCGCCCGAGGTGTACGAGCCCGACACCGGTCCGCGGGTCCGCGTCAACCAGGTCGCCTACCTGCCCGCCGGCCCGAAGAACGCCACGCTCGTCACCGACGCCACCACGAAACTGCCCTGGCAGCTGAAGAACGCGCAGGGCACCACGGTCGCCCACGGCTGGAGCGCACCGCGCGGGGTGGACGTCTCCTCGGGGCAGAACGTCCAGGCGATCGACTTCGGTGCCTACCGCAAGCAGGGCACGGGCTTCACCCTGGTCGCCGACGGCGAGACCAGCCGCCCGTTCGACATCGGCGGCGCCGCCTACGAGAAGCTGCGGCTCGACGCGGTGAAGTACTACTACACGCAGCGCAGCGGCACCCCGATCCGGGAGGACCTGCGGCCCGGCTACGGCAGGCGCGCCGGTCACGTCGACGTGGCACCCAACCGGGGCGACTCGGCCGTGCCCTGCCAGCCCGGTGTCTGCGACTACACGCTCGATGTGACCGGCGGCTGGTACGACGCGGGCGACCACGGCAAGTACGTCGTCAACGGCGGCATCACCACCTGGGAACTGCTCAGCACCCACGAACGCGCCCTGCACGCCCGCACCGGACAGCCGGCGAAGCTGGGCGACGGCACGCTCGCCCTCCCCGAGAGCGGCAACAAGGTGCCGGACATCCTCGACGAGGCCCGCTGGGAGCTGGAGTTCCTGCTGAAGATGCAGGTGCCCGACGGGCAGCCGCTGGCCGGCATGGCCCACCACAAGATCCACGACGAGGCGTGGACCGGCCTGCCGCTGCTGCCGAGCGACGACCCGCAGAAGCGCGAACTGCACCCGCCGTCCACCCAGGCCACCCTGAACCTCGCCGCCACGGCCGCACAGGCCGCGCGCCTGTACCGGCCCTACGACAAGGCGTTCGCGGCGAAGGCGCTGGCGGCGGCCCGCAAGGCGTGGTCGGCGGCGCTCGCCCACCCCGCGGTGTACGCCGACCCCGATGACGGCACCGGCGGCGGCGCCTACCCGGACACCGACGCGACCGACGAGTTCTACTGGGCGGCCGCGGAGCTGTACCTCACCACCGGCGAGAAGCAGTTCGCCGACCATGTCCTGAACTCCCCGGTCCACACCGCGGACATCTTCGGCCCGTCCGGCTTCGACTGGGGCAGGACGGCCGCGGCCGGCCGCCTCGACCTCGCCACCGTCCCGAGCAAGCTCCCCGGCCGGGACAAGATCCGGCAGTCGGTGGTCAAGGGCGCCGACACATACCTGGCCACACTCAGGTCGCAGCCGTACGGCATGCCCTACGCACCCGCCAACAACCTCTACGACTGGGGCTCCAGCCACCAGGTCCTCAACAACGCCGTGGTCGTCGCCACCGCCTACGACATCACGGGCGCCTCGAAGTACCGCGACGCAGCGGTCCAGAGCATGGACTACCTCCTCGGCCGCAACGCCCTGAACATGTCGTACGTGACCGGCTACGGCGAGGCCCACGCCCACAACCAGCACAGCCGTTGGTACGCCCACCAGCTCGACCCGAACCTGCCGAACCCGCCCGCGGGAACCCTCGCCGGCGGCCCCAACTCGAGCATCCAGGACCCCTACGCCCAGCTCAAGCTCCGGGGCTGCGTGGGCCAGTTCTGCTACATCGACGACATCCAGTCCTGGTCGACGAACGAGACCGCGATCAACTGGAACGCGGCGCTGACCCGGATGGCGTCCTTCGTGGCGGATCAGGCCTGAAAGTGAAGGTGAGAGTTGCCTGAGGGCGCCGGGAGGGCGCACCGGCCCCGGTCCGACGACGGACCGGGGCCGTCCTTGTCTCTACTCGGTACCTCTCCCCCCGGTACCTCCCTCTGATGCTCTTGAACTGGGAATATTTACGAGTAAGTACCCGCGCGGTACCGTGAGGGGCATGCCAGCCCTCAACGTGGAGTTCAGCGATCGCGAGCTGGAGGACCTGCGACAGATCGCCAAGGAGCGGGGTACGTCGATGAAGGCCCTCGTGCGCGAGGCGGCCGCAGCCGACATATCCCGGCACCGGGCGCTGCAGGAGGGCGCGGAGGCCTTCCGCCGGTTCTTCGCGTCCCACGCCGACGAGTTCGCGGCCGCGTTCCCCGACGACGAGCCGCCCGCCAAGGGCGAGGGGCGGGGCGCCTGACCGATGGCACCCGTCATCCACATCGACGTGCCCTGGCTGCTCCAGCGCCACGAAGAGGTCCTGCCGGACCAGCCCACCATCAACGACTTCTCCGCACTGGTCGCCGCCGTCGCCCGGCACCGCGTCGATCCGCCACGCCTCGGCGTGGACTCCGACCCGGCCTGGCGGGCCGCCGCCCTGCTGCACACCCTCAGCCTGCTCAAGCCCCTGCCGTCGGCCAACGCCCGGTTCGCCTGCGCGACGGCGGTGGCGTACATGTTCGTCAGCGGGGTCGGCATGGACCCGCCCTACGGCGCCCTGGTGGACCTCGCCCGTGACCTGATCGACAGCAAGACGGACATCTACGGCGCGGCGGACCGGCTGCGCTCCTGGCAGATCTGACCGCCTTGCCGGAGCCTGCCTCGGACAGGTCCTGGGCGGGCCCCGGACGGGTTCCGGACAGGCCTCGGGGCCGCCGGCCGAGGGCGGGAGGAACAGGGCCGGCGGCCCGTTTCGCGCAGAAGAGCCGCCGTCCTGCGCGGGGCTCCCGAGGATGGGCCGGTTTCAGTGGACTACGCCGGCGAGCGCCCCGGCACCGTGCGCGCCGCCCCGGTGAGTGCGCACGATTCACACGGGGCGCACACGTCCACCGAAGGGCGCCGCGAGTGGCACGAGTTGGCCGCCGCCCCTGACTTTCCTTCAGTGATCGGATGTTAGGTCATGCGCCTTGTTGTGTGTGAACAAGTTGTGCAAAGGTAAACCACCCGTGGGGGGCAATGGCCGGGTCCTGTGCGTCCGGCGGTGACTCGAGTCCGTATCGCCGTGATCGCGTGCCCCTCGCGCCTCGCGCCGCGCAGGTACGTACCGAAGGAATCCGCTCAGTGCCCACCCCCCATCCGCCCCGTCCCTCCTACCCTCCGCCGGGCGGGGCGTCCGGAGAGTCCGACGACTCCCTCGCCACCCGTACACGCGGCGGCCCGGACGACGAGGTCGCCCAGGCGACCGCCCTCCTGATCACCCGGCACTGGCAGCCCGCGCACGACTACGCGGTGATCTGCCTCGCCTCCTCCTCGGGTGTCGCCGCCATGGTCACCACGGCTGCCTTCCACCAGGTCCTCGACCGGCTGACGCTGGGCGAGCCCGGCGCCGCGCTGCGCCCCCGGCTCCTGGTGTCCGTCCGGGACACCGTCCGGCTCTGGGCCGCCGAGGACCGCATATCCGGTGTTCTGACGGAGCTGCAGAAGCCCGCCGGAGGCCGTGGAATGCGCACCGCCAAGTCCCTGACGCCGGAGAACCGCCAGCTGGCCGAGCGCTCGTTCCACGGCCTTCTCCCGGTCGCCCGGGCCATGCTGTGGCACGTCGAGGTCGAGGCCGAGCCCCTCACCGTCCCCGCCGGCCTGCTGGGCCTGGACCCGGCCACCGCGGCGGCCGCTCTCGAAGAGGCGCGGGACAAGCTCCGCGAGGGCCTCGTCCGCGCCCACCGGGAACTCGCCCCGAGCAAGGACTGCCGCTTCTACAACCGGCTCCTCGACGTCCCCATCCGCCGCGGCGGCGCCCTGCTGCCGGACGTCCAGAAGCATCTGACGGAGTGCCGCTACTGCCGGTCCGCCGCCGAGCAACTCGGTCATTTCGAGGGCCGGCTGGGCGTGCTCCTCGCGGAGGCCGTGCTCGGCTGGGGCGCCCGCCGCTACATCGAGTCGCGGCCGGGCCGCGACCAGCAGCAGACCGTGCGCGTGCGTGGCGCCCGCCACCGCGGTGGACGCCCGGGCGGGACAGGCCGCCGACTCCTGTCCCGCATCCCGTCCCCGGCCCGCCGGGTGACCGGCGGGCCCAAGGCGCCGCGCACGCTGCTCACCGGTGTCGGCCTGGCCTCGGCCGGGCTGCTCACGACGCTGCTCGCCGCCGGTATGTGGGCCGACGACTCAGGCGCCGACCCGGCCGCCTCCACCAGCGCGGCCGGCGGCCGCGGCAGCGCGCCGGACACCGACTCCGCGACCCCGCCCGCCGTGTCCTCCTCGCCGCCCGGCACCACCCAACTGCCCACCGCGACCCGCCAGACCAGGCTGCGCAACGTCGCCGCCGACCTCTGCCTCGACGTCCGGGGCGAGGCGAAGGAAGGCGCCGCGACCGAGCTGGCGGTGTGCTCCTCCGACTGGACCCAGCAGTGGAGTTACGGGGAGGACGGGCTGCTGCGCAGCGTGGCCGACCCCGAACTGTGCCTGGACTCGCACGCGGACGCCGGTGTCGTCATCCTCGGGGAGTGCGCGGACGAGGACGACAAGCGGGCCGACGACGTCCGCTACGACTTCACCGGCCAGGGCGAGTTGCTGCCCCGCTGGGACGATGCCCTCGCCCTCGCCTCCACCACCGAGGACCCCGGCGCCGATGTCGTCGCCAAGGTCCGTGACAGCTCCAGCGGGGAGCGCTGGGTGACCGACCCGGCGTCGGCCACCCCTGGTTCCCTCTCGATCAGCGGAACCGAGACGCCCTCCGCACAGCCGGTGGAGCTGACGGACCGCACGTCGTGAGGTGAGGCGACCGCAGGTCGTGACATGAGGCGACCGGCGTCACCGTTCCTCGACGAGGTCGGTGGCGCCGACGGTGCCCGGCGTGGCGTGCCCGGACAGGGCCAGCGTGAGGTCGAACTCGGCGAGCAGGCATCGGATCACGTGCTCCACACCGGCCTGCCCGTCGAGACCGAGCCCGTAGACGTACGGCCGGCCCAGCAGCACCGCACGCGCGCCGAGGGCGAGGGCCTTGAAGACGTCGTCGCCGGTGCGCACGCCGCTGTCGAACAGGACGCTCAGCCGGTCTCCGACCGCCTCCACCACTCGGGGCAGCGCGTCGGCCGCCGCGACGGAGCCGGCCACCTGCCGGCCCCCGTGGTTGGACACCACCACCCCGTCCATCCCGGCGTCGGCCGCCAGGCGCGCGTCGTCGGGATGCAGGACGCCCTTGAGGACGATCGGGCCGTCCCAGTTCTCCCGCAGGAACGCCAGGTCCGGCCAGGTCTTGCCGGGGTCCGCGAACAGGCCGACGAAGTGCAGGACGGCCGCGTTCGGATCCTCGTGCACCGGCTTGGCCAGGCCCGCCCGGAAAGCCGGGTCGGAGAAGTAGTTGGCGGTGCCCACGCCGTGCAGGAACGGCAGATACGCCTGGTCGAGGTCGCGGGGGCGCCAGGCGAGCAGCGGCGTGTCCAGCGTGACGACGAGCACCGTGAACCCGGACGCCTTCGCCCGGCCGAGGAAACTCCGCGTCACCTCCTGGTCCTTGGCCCAGTACAGCTGGAACCAGCGCTCGGCGTCGCCCATCGCCTCCGCGACCTGCTCGATCGGCGTGCTCGACGCCGAGGACAGGATGTACGGCACGCCCTGCGCGGCGGCGGCCCGGGCGGCGGCGGACTCCGCGTCCGGATGCATGATCGACAGCACGCCGACCGGGGCGAGCGCCAGCGGGGCGGGCAGGGAGCGTCCGAGCACCTCGACCGAGAGATCGCGTTCGTGCACGTCCCGCAGCATGCGCGGGACGATCCGGCGGCGCTCCAGGGCCGCCCGGTTCGCCCGCGCCGTACTGCCGTCGCCCGCGCTGCCCGCCACATAGCCGACCGGGCCTGGGCCCAGCCGCTGCTCGGTGAGCTCCTCCAGCCGGGTCAGATCGGTGGGCAGTCGGGGCACCGCGCCCGACATCCCGTTCAGATAGATCTCGTACTGGAAGTCCGCCCAGTGCCTGGCCATCCGTCCGTCCCGCCTTTCGTCGTCGACGACACCACCGCACGGTGACCATACCGATCGGTAGGTGAGACGGACGGGTCAGCGGCCGGCGGCCGGCTCGTGGAGGATCCGGGCGCGTTCGCGCGGCTGCGAGAACATCGGCCAGAGGCCGGTGTTCATCTCGACCAGCTCCCGGAGCGCGCTCTTGAGCAGCCCGGCGACCGCGTCCATCGGTTCGTCGCCGTCGAGCAGGCACTTGACGTAGGCGGTCGGGCCACGCGCCGAGCGGGCGGGCGAGGGCGGCCGGGTCGGTGAGCGTGGCGCCGGGGTGCGGGGTGGAACCGCCGAGGCGCTCGACCTCGCCGACGATGTCCCCGACGTGTGTGTTCGGTTCGGCGGGAAGCCCCTGCTTCTCCGCGAGCCCGGACAGGGGCAGGGGTGGACGTCGTGCCCGGCGGCGCGCAGGTCGGACGCCACCTCGTCCCACGCCCACGCGCCGAGCCACGCACCCGCCACCACTACGAAGTGAGTCATGCCCGCAACGTGGCGGAGGGGTCTGACAGTCACTCTCCCTCGGCCGGTCGATCCTTCTGCTCCGCCTCCGTGTCCGGTCCCTGCGCCCGCACCCGCTGGACGTGCTCCAGGGAGTCCCGCAGTTCGGTGAGCCAGTCGTCGGTGTGCTGCTGGACCAGCCGGACGCACCAGGCGAGGGCGTCGCTGCGGCTACGGGCCACGCCCCCGGCGATGAGGGTGTCCAGGACCTGGCGCTCGGGCTGGCGCAGCCGCGTCATCACGGGCGCCGCCACATGCGTGAACAGGGCGCGTTCCCCGTCGCACACCACGCCCCAGGAGACCTTGCGGTCGAACCGGTGCTCGGCCTCGCGGGCCACCGCCATCCGGGCCTCCCGGGTGCGCTCCCGGAACTCCTGGATGCGGCTTCGCACGGCCGCCTCCCGCTCGGCGACCGAGGCGTCCTCGGTCAGCCGGGGTTCGGGGATGCGGCCGATCACGGTGATCTCCTCGCGGTCGACCGTCACCTCGGTCAGCTCCTCGAAGAGGTCGTCGGGCAGTCGGCCCGCGAACCATCCGCGCAACTTCTCACGCTGTTCTGTCGTAATCATGTAATGACGATTACTCGTCCGGAGCATGAACACAAGGGGGTGCGGAGCGGTCTGCTGAGAGCAGAAGCGGAATGTTTCAGGACGATTAACGAACAGGCGGAAACCGGCCATCCGACCCGTCATAGGGATCAAGAAGCGCTTGCTTCCGGCGTTGGAACGTTCGAATTCTGTAACTTCACGCCACTGATTCAATACGCAAGGTTACTGAAACCCGTGGGTTCGATGTGAGATTCGACGGCGGACTCGGCAGACTCGCGCTCGCCGCTCCGGCACCGACCGAGTCGGATCCGGCACACCCTCGAAGCAAGCGGAAGGATGCACACAATGCGGAACACCGCGCGTTGGGCAGCGACCCTCGGCCTCGCGGCCACCGCCGTATACGGCCCCCTCACCGGACCCGCCCACGCCGCCCCGACCTCGCTCTACGCCCCCTCGGCGCTCGTCCTGACCGTGGCTCACGGAGACAGCTCGGCCCTCGCCGACCCGGCCCGTGCGGTCACCCTGACCTGCGCCCCCAGGCCCTCCGGCACCCACCCGGCCGCCGCCCAGGCCTGCGCCGAACTGCGCAGTGCCGAAGGGGACTTCGACGCCCTGGGGAGCCCGGACGGCGTGGCGTGCACCAAGCAGTACGACCCGGTCGTCGTGACCGTCGACGGCGTCTGGCAGGGCAAGCGCGTCTCCTACGAGCGCACCTTCGCCAACGAGTGCGTGAAGAGCTCCTACGGGACCAGCCTCTTCGCGTTCTGAGACCGGGGTCGCGATCTCCCCGTGAACGCCGCGAGAGGCCCGCAGGTGGGGAGTGCGGGTCACTGACGCGGGGGCGCATCGCGATCTCGCACCCAGGGGCCGGCCGGGCGGAGTGGGGCCGCCCGCCGGCCCCTGGGATCACTGAACACCCGGGGGCGTGCCGTGCCTCACGGCCACCATCGGGAGACGTCCCGCAACGCCTGCGCCTGGAGCGCCGCAGCCTCGCTGCCGCCGAGCGCAAGGGTGAGCGGGAGCGCCGCGTAGAGACGTTCCGAGGCGATGTCCCGCGTCGCGTCGGACGCGTGCCGGAGGATCGATCTCCAGGACCGGAGTCTGGACGGCACGTCGCGGACGTGCGTTGCGAAGACGACCACACCCTGCGTCAGATCGTCCCGCCGGTCGCCGATGGAACAGATCAGCCGCCAGGCGGTGTCCGGGTCGCGGACCGTCAGCTCGGGGAGCATCTCCAGAAGGGCCTCGGTGCGGGGCGACTCCTCCCAGCCGTTGCGCTGGGGCAACTGGTCCAGGACGGCCTCGGCCTCGGCGAGGAAGCCGTGACGGAGCAGAGCCTGGGGCAGCCCGTCCGCGGCGGTCTCGCGGGGGCTTCCCTCGTCCCACCCCCGGCGATTCGCCGACAGGCTCATCACGATGTCAACGGCCGGCGACACGGATCCGAGCTCCACGAGACGCCTGGCCAACCCTCTGGCGGCCTCGGCCCGGTGTTCTTCGTCCGCGATCCTGCCGATCAGCCGCAGCGCCCGGGGAACCAGGCTCAGCGGGAGGACCGCGGCCACGTCATCGAGTGACCGGGCACGCTGAAACCCGTTGCGCTGCCGGGTGGCGAGGCGCAGGGCCTCCGCCGCGTGACGCTTTTGCCGGGTGTCGTCCCGGGCCAACGCGGCGAGAAGCAGACTCCGTTGCAGGGCGTCGGCCACCTTGTCGGACTCGCGGACCGCCACGTCGCTCATGTCCGCCGGGAGCCAGCGGGCGATGCCGCGCAGCACGGCGTACCTGCCGATGAAGAGCGTGTCCGCCGTGGCCAGGGTCCTGGCGAGCAGCAGCCGATTCCGCTGCCCGGCGGCAGGCTGTCCCCGTACGAGCAGACGAAGTGCCTCGGCGGCCAGCCACTTGTCGCCCCACCAGGGGAGAGTCGTCCCGATCCCGTCGAGTGCGGGAATTGCACCGACTCCGATCGCCAGGTCCCACGCACGCTGGGCGCATTCGAGCGATTTCTGGACACGGCCGAGGCGGGACAACCGCTCGGCCGCGGCGAGGAGCATTTCGCCGTGCCCTTGGGGAGACATGGTCTGCGCCGCGGAGACCAGGAGGGAACACATTTCCGGCGACGCCCTCTCCATGAGGGCGCGCAGGATGCTGGTGCCCTCCTTCTCGCCCACCGCGTCGATCTCATGCAGGACCCGTTCGGGTTCGCCCTGCGCCGCGTACAACTCGAGGGCCACCGCGGTGGCCTCGGTCCGCTCGGCGTCGTCCGGAACACAAGCGAGGGTTTCGAGGGCCGCATCAAGGTCGTCCGTCTCGGCGAAGGCACAGCTGAGCAGAACGGCGGCCTGCGCCCGCAGTTCGTCGGGCAGGTCGGGCAGGACCGCCAGGAGCTCCGCCCGCAGTGGGCCTTCGAAATGGGCGGCGAGCGGAACGGCATGCCGGACCGTCACTTCGACGAAGTCGCCGCACTGCTCGGTCAGCGCGAGCATGCCCGCGAGCAGGGGTTCGGGGTAGTCGGGGAGTTCCTCGAAGAGCGGCCACGGCAGATAGTTGGGCAGATCCGCTGCCCACACGTCGTCGTACAGCCTGTTGAACGCCTCGGCGACGATCGCGGGCCGCTCGTCCCACGTCAGGCACGCGGCCACCGTCAGCAGCGCCTCCGGCCTCAGGAAGGTTCTGTGGGGAACGTTCGCGGTTGATCGGTACGGGCCGACCGAGGATCTGACACTGACAGATTCGGAGACCCCTTCCATGGCCTCGGCGGCCCGGTGTGCCGCGCCCAGGAACTCCTGCCGCTCGTCCGGCCGGAGTACGGCGAGGCAGGAGTGAAGCCGGTGGGCCCTCACGTCGGCACTGAGGTCGTTGGCGGCGAGGACTTCCTGCGGATCCCGCGCCAACGCCTCCCGCAGGGCGGACAAGCGATCCTCCTCCGGCAGCAGCGGCACGAGTTCCATCAGGACGCACGCCGCCCCGAACGGCTCGAGACTCCGCGTCTCGGCCCATGCCCGGGCGGCGGTCTCCGTCCTCAGGGGTTCGGGAAGCCAGGGGATCACGTCGGACATCCAGACCGGGCGCTCGTCCGAACGCAGGGCCCGGTCGAGTGCGTCCTGAGTGATCCGCTCGCGAGCCTCTGGTTCGAGACGTTGTGCGAGACGGAACAGAACGGTGCCCGCCCAAAATCCGTCGGGGAGGTAGGTCACGGCTCCGCTCTGGGCGAGTGACGCCTCGAACGCGGCTTGTGCCTGGGTTACGGCTTCCTGCGGTCGCCCGTGCTCGAAGAGCAGCGGCGCGAGACGGGCCCTCGCCCATTCCTGGGGATTCCACGAACCCAGTTCGTCGATGGCCTCGGTCGGAACCAACTCGCACTGCTGTACGGCGAACTCCAGGGCGGTGTTCCGGGCCACCGGCGAAAGCCACGGGATGACCTGTGCCAGCAACTCCACTCGCAGGCTCGGATCGTCGAGCGCGACGGCGACCGCGACGGCGTCGAGTTCGGTGCGCAGTTCCTCCGGCAGCAGGCGAAGGAACCGTCCAAGAAAGTGCGGTGGCAGGAAGATGCGATGGATGCCCCGTTGCCCCGGGCGTCTGCGGCAAGGATCGGGAGGGACGATCAACCACTGCCCCGCCAGACGGGAGAGGCCTTCCGGCGAACGCAGCAGCGACCACAGGCTCCCCGGCACCGCGAGCAACCGGCCGACCCGGTCCCTGCCCAGCCGCGCGGCCACCTGGAGTTCCGCCTCGGCACGATCCGCCGACCAGGGGTAGCCCACGGGAAAGCGGCCGAGCAGGTCGAGGGCCTCCGCCAACGCACCCGTTTCGGCGTAGCGGATCACGACTTTCGACAGGATGGACGTGGTCCCCTCGTCTCCCGGTCCCAGCATCTCCACGACGCGGGGCAACAACTCGGGCGGCAGACGAGGCACCACGTCCTTCAGGGCGTGCTCGCGCGCCTCGTCGTCGCCCGACGCCGTTACGGCCGAAAGGACCTCGCCCAGGCTCTCCGGTCCCACACAGGCGGCCAGCAGGTCGAACCCCGTTACCCGGATGTCCTCCTCCGGCACCTGAGCGAGGCGGGAGAGGGCTTCGGCGACGGGCATGGCCCCCGCTCCCGCGAGTACGGCGAGGAAACCCGGCGGCGTGCTCCTCGCGCGGCTGCGCATCGATGCGATCATCAACGCGTAGCGGATCTGCCGCCCCAGGTTCCCGCAGCCGGGGTGCTCCGCGTCCTCCTCCGCCAGCGCCCGGGCGCGCTTCAGGTCCGCGACGTATCCGCCGGTCTGTCCGGCCCGGGTCTTGGCGGCGTGCCAGAAGTTCCGCCTGTCCGGTTTCTCGTGGCGCAGCAGGGTGTGCACGTCGCCTTCCCGCCCCGCCACGGCCAGGTGGGCCACGAGATGAGAGAGCTCGTACTCGGTCAACCCGTCGGTCCGTGCACCGCCCACGCGCCCCGCCTCTCCGTCCTACGCGGACCCGGGAGGCGTCGCCCCGCCCCACGTGAAGCCGGGGATCTTGCTCAGCGCGGTCATCGCGATCTTTTTGTGGTAGGGCCTGAGGCCCACGCCCTCCTCGGCGAGGAAGTCCTGGAAACTCGTGTGGTAGACGCGGTACAGCGGCTCGCCGGCCTCCGTATGCGTCTCGTTGAGGAAGGGGCGCCAGTCGCGCAGGACGTCGCGGATCCTCGCCGGTTCGACACCCGTCCACTCCTCGACGGCCGGCAGGGCGACCGGCTCGCGCACGGTGGCCAGGATCCGCAGGACCGGTTCGTAGACGCTCTCGAACCTGGCGGTGTCGTGCGCACGCATGGCCTTCCAGTGCTGGTCGTAGTACGCGAGCAGGCCTGTGGGCAGGTTGCGGACGTCGTCCATGGTCTCGACCACGATCCGGCCCGTACGGATGTCGTCGAGGACGAACACCAGGTACATGAAGTTGCCCTGGCTCTTGTCGGTGATGATCTCCAGGAACTCTTCCGCCGAGAGACCTGAGGCCGCCACACGCGGTGCCATGTCCGGGTGCGTGGCGAGGTAGTGGGAGACGTAGGTTCGGACGTCGTCGAGGTTGCGGGGGTCGTCGTCGCGCAGATAGATGTCCTCGCGGCGGTTGACCACGAGCTGGTAGCCGATCTGTTCGCGGGAGGTCAGTACGAAGAAGACGTTGTCGGGCAGGACCTTGGGCAGGAAGAGCCGGTTGGCCCGTGGGGCCAGGGTTTCGTCCTCGGCCTCGTCGAGTGCGTCGATCAGGACCACGACTGCCTGGTCGCCCGCCTTGGCGGAGGCCTCGGCCAGGAGCCGGCTCAGGAAGGCGCTGTCGGTGGTCGCCTCGGGCGGCAGGAAGGTGTGGTCGAGTTCGTAGCGGATGATCAGCTGCGCGCACACGTTGGCCAGGAATGCACGGGTGCTGTCGACGCGTCCCTGGGCCATGTTGAAGTGGTGGACGTACCCACGCGTCCTGACCAACTGGCTGAGCAGCGAGGTCTTCCCGATGCCGGGTTCGCCGCGGATCAGGATGTAGCCGGAGCGGAACCCGGGGTCGGCGACCAGTTGGTCGACGGCCTGGAACACGAAGTCGCGGCCGACGAACGCCCGGGTGTGATCAAGGACGTATGCTTCGACGTCCAGCGCCTGCAGTTCGCGTGCCAGTGGCCCCTGCGCCTGGGCGAGTACGCGGAAGATGTCGGTCCCGTAGGCCCCGGGAAAGGCTTCGAGCGGATGCGGTTCGAAGCGCCAGCCGTACTGGGCGAGCCCCACGTCGACCGCGAACCGCAGTGGCCGTTCCGGCCGGTTCAGCTGCTCTCGGCCGGCCGCCACGGCCCGGTCGAAGGTGAGGAGCCCGTCCTCGCGATGCCGGGCCTCGGGCAGGTCCGATCCGGGGGCGAGAAGGTTGCTGTGGGCGAAGCCGGTGCATTCGACGGCCAGGTAGGACCCGCTGTCGACCAGTTCACGCAGGGCGGCGGCGTCGCCGACCGGCCCCGCTTCGAACAGGGCACGGCCGGGGCGATCGTAGGCGTTCCAGTCGCGCAGGCCGTGCGTGGTGGACACCATGGCGAACGCGTGCCCCTCGACCACCACCAGCACCGGCAGCAGCTCGTGTGCCAGGCACAGGCCGCAGTACAGGGCGGCCAGGTCGAGGCAGGTCCCCTCCCTGGGCGAGACGAGCACCTCGGGCGGTCTCCGGATCGTCTGCAGGGCGTCGGAGGGGTGGTAGGGCTCCAGCGCGTAGCGGATGTTGCGACGGCACAGGCTGTCGTAGATCGCCGCGGCGACCTCACGACACCGGTCCGGCCGGTCCGAGAGGTCGAAGGGTGCGATGTCGAGGCTCAGCCAGCGGGCGGCCCGTGCGGTGACGTGGCGCACGAGTCCCCGCTCGTCCGCGCGCGGCCAGGGCGGCCAGGCGAGCAGCGAGTCGTCCGGCGTCATCGCTCCACTCCCGCCACGGCGAAGATGTCGTGGACGGGCAGCGGTGCGTCGGGGCCGGCTTTCGCCGTGCGCACCTCGACCCGGTACAGCCCCGGTGGCAGCTGCGGCAGTTCGAGGCGCCCACCGCCCGTGCTGCTGACCGGCTCGACGGTGAACGGGGCGGGTGCCCGGCCGTGGACCACCGGTTGGACGACGGCCCGTACGGGTTCGTCGGGAGCGGGGCCGATCGACCGGCCCCGCAGCACGACCGGCTCACCGGCGAGATACAGGTCGTCGATGTCCAGGGCCAGGGCGGGGCGTTTTGCCGCGCGCGGGCTCTCCCGCGGCCCTCGGATCTCGCGCAGACCCCGCACCTGGGACTGCTCCAGCCGCCCCCGCAGGTCCGTCAGGACCGTGGGGTTGCACTGCAGCGATCCGTGCCGCTCCGCGACGAACGTGTCGCGATGGGCGTCCGACAGCTCGATGGGAGTGGCCGAGGCGCGAGGCACCGTACCGTCGCCGTCGTCGAGCAACGGGTCGATCCAGTCCGGCAGGCGTGAGCTCACCTCGACACGGGCGCCGGTCAGCGTCCCGGACTGCCGGGTCTTCTGGTGGGTGCCGACCACCGGCAGGACGGTGTATCCGCCGGTCCTGTAGTCCTCGTCGTCGAGATGCTCGGTCACCTTGGCCTCGATCTCCCGGTGGAAGGCGAGCGCGTCTGCGGCCAGGACCGGGTCGACACCGGGAACCTTGTCCGTCTCGGCCACGCGCACGTACTCGTCGCCCACGCGAAGGGCGCGGTAGACGGGCAGGAGCTGGTGCACCGACGGGAAGGACCGCATCACCTCGGTGAGGTCGACGAACAGCTTCTTGTAGCCGTTGGCCAGGAAGTCGAGGGCGTTCAGCGAACCCCGGTAGGGGGTACCGAAGGTGATCAGTGCGCGACAGGTGCGCCAGCCGCCGAGAACCTCGAGGTAGTAGCGGGCGACGAGGCCGCCCATGCTGTGCGCCAGGAAGATGACCCGCGCGTCGGGTGCCTGACTGTGCTTCCGCCACCGGCGCAGCGCGCCGTCCACGACCTGCGCCAGCCGCCGGGCGGAGACGCGGTTGTCCAGGCGCCAGTCGTAGGGGAACTCGATGTAGTTGGCCGGCGCGTCTTGGTCCGGCGAGCCGGGTACGACGTCGAACGTGTCACGGATGAGGGCGGCCGGCGACGAGTAACCGTCGATCTTGACGAGCCCCGGCACGAGGTGGGCGTCGGGCATGAGCCGCGAGGCCGTCACCGCACCGGGGTCGCCGTCACGGAGTGACAGCTGGTCCCGCCATTCGTCCGGAGCAGTCAGCGCCGACCACAGGGCCCCGGCGGAGGGGCCCCAGATGTCCCGGCCCTCGCTGCGCAGGACACTTCCCGTGATCCCGGGCAACAACACGACCATGTCCCGCAGTGGCTTCTTCGCCATCAGACCCCCGGTTCCCGCGCCCCGACCTCGCCGAGCCGTCGTCGTGCGCCAAGTGTGCCCGGACGACGACTCGTCGATGAGGAAATCAGCGTTTTTCATGCCAACAGCCTTGATGCGCGAACACATCCGGTCAGGGGCGGGGGGTCAGCAGCTTCCGTGCCCGGGCCAGCCGCACGGGATCACCGAGCCGCGACGCGACCCGGAAGGCCAGAGCGGCGGCCCGGGGTGCGACCCGCAGGGCACGGGCGTTGCGCGCCGCTTCACCGACGGCCAGTGCGGTGTCGACGAACCGCTCGGAGCAGGCCTCCACCTCGGGATGCCGGTGCCACCGGGCGAACGCCCTGTCCAGCGGTACGAGGACGCCGTCGGGGTCGGCCGCCGCCGCGGCCGCGCACCAGGCGTCGACGGCGAGGGCGTGCAGCACGGTCTCGTCCGGATCGTCCGCGTCGGCCAGGTTGTCCAAGCGCCACAGGGCAGCGGGGTCGACGCGGCGTCCGGCGGCCGCGTCGGTCACGACGAGGTCGCGCAGCAGGCGCCCGGCGTCCTCCTGGAGGGCGTAGTCCTCATGGTGTACCTGGACGAAGTCGAAGTAGGCGTCGAGTGCACCCTGTGTGCCGACGGCGTTCGCGTCTCCCTCGTTCCGCAGGGTGGTGACCGCGCGCGTGAGAAGCCGGCCCATGAGGGGTGTGTAGGGTCCCGGCCCGGCGAGCAGCGCGCGGAGTCGGCGAGTCGCCGCCTCGGTGCGGTACAGCAGGATTTCGGCCTGGATCATGTCCGCGGACAACGGGAACAGAGCTTCCTCGGAGAGGCCGTCTCCTTCCCGCGCACCCTCCAGGTCGACCGCCAGATGCGCCAGGAGGGCCTCGGCCGCGGACCGGTCGGCGGTGCTGACGGCCTGCCGCAGCAGTGCCGCCCGGGCTTCGAGGCGGTGTTCCCGGGCCGGCGCGCCGTCCGCGATGACCTCGACCAGTTCCACCTCTGCGGCGTGAACGGGGCCGTTCGCTCCGTCGCTCGTCTCGGCGAGATGCCGGACGATGTGGCCTTCGGCTTGGTGCAGGGCGTCCGTGGCCTCCTCGCCCATCGAACGCAGGACGTCAAGAGCCGCGCTGACGACGTCCCAGCCGCCATGCGCCACGGCCGCCTCGACCAACTCGGCTCCGCCGACGGGTCGCTCCAGCACCAACGGTGGAGACTCCGGTCGTCCGTCCGGCCGCGGGCGGGTGGCCGGCACCCGCGCACTCGGCAGGTCACCGAACCAGCACGCGAGATCCTGGATCGTCTCCGCGGTCCGCTCGCGTACCCGCTCCCCGTCCAGCGCGATCAGGAAGGGGAGGGCGGCGGCCAGGTCCGCCACCGGGCCCACGTCGCGGAGAAAGCCGTCGATGACCTGGACCGCTTCCCCGTCCGGACTGGTCCCTTCGGGCGAGCGCAGACCGGCGGCCATGTCGTCGATGAGGGGCTGCACGCGCGCCAGCCCGCCGCTGATGTCGAACACGGTTCGCAGACATTCCGTGACGAGTTCTGCGGGTCTGGGACTCTCGGGCTCCAGGAGCCGCCACAACGGCTCGGCGCGCAGGTGGACGAGGTCGATGGTCCGCGCCACCCGACGTGCCTCGGCGCGGTGGTCCGCGTTCAGCAGCGGAGCGAGAAAGATCAGCATCCGAGCGCGTGTCAGGGGGCGTGCTGCCGCGGCGATGCGCAGCGCCTCACGCGCGAGGCGGTCGTCGAGCGAGGGGCCGACGTGACGGCGCGCCGACTGGGCCGTGGGCGTGCGCCGGAACCGGTCGGCCACGTGGTCGTCCAGGCCGATGGACCGTGTGGCGGACCACCGGAACTCCAGCATGGGAGTGGGCAGCACGTCCGTCAGCGGCTTCAGGAGCAGTGCGGCGTCCTCCTCGTCCTCCACGAGCCGCGGGTCGCCCTCGTCGAGCCCGGCGATCAGCGGATCGCGCAACTCCGAGGGCAGCGAGCGCACCACCGGCACGAGCCGGTTGAGCATCTCACGCCGGAACCCGAAGGTCCCTTCGGTCTCGGCCCGCTTGTCAAGCGTCTCGCGCAGGACACGGACGACGACGTCGCGCCGTTGCGGAGGGCCGAGCAGCGGTGCGAGGGCGACCAGCGAGAGCAGGTGTAGTTGAGCGTCGTCGGACGCCGAAAGCGTCTCGGCGAGGTCGCTCGCGGTGATTCCCGGCGGCAGACCGGCGGGCGACCCGCCGAGCACCGCGAGGGCCGCCACCGTCAACGGGCCGAACGCCTGCGTCAGATCCCAGGCGAACTCGGGAGAACCCAGCTCGGCCACCCTCGTCAGAACCGCCATCATGGGAAAGTCGCTGTACGCCGGATCCATGACGACGAGCCCGTGCATCACGGTGTTCACCTCGTCCGGAGTAAGCACGGGAGCGAGCACACGCAGCGGTTCCGCGAACGCCTCCAGTCGCAGCAGCCGTGAGTGGCCGATCCTGGGCGAATCGATGTACGGACCCCAGATCCCGTACCTGAGGCGCTCCGAGGAGTCCTCCAGCACGTGCAGGATGCTGGACAGTGCTTCCTCCACGTGCTCGCGGCCCGTCCGGCCGGGGAATCGTGCCGCGACGAACGCCTGTGCCTCCGGTCGGCCATCGAACCGGCCCAGGCCGCCTGCCAGCGACCACGCTTCGGCCAGGAGGTCCGACCGCGACCCGTCCTCGTCCGGGAAGCGGTCGGCCACGACGGTGAGTGCGCGGACCGCGGCGAACGAGGTGGGTGCCTCACGCGCCAGCGAGACGAGCTCAGAAACCGCCTGCGGTGGCAGATCGGGAAGGCCGGCGAGCCGGGTTACGACGTCCAAGTGCTGACGGTCGTCCAAGGGAGCGCGAGGGCGCTCGGCTTCCACGCTGATGCTTGAGCGGTTCCGCACGCGGCTGCGGGCCAGGGTCAAGGCCTCCTCGATGAGCCGGGCGCGCTCCTGGTCGCCCACATGGGGCAGCAGCCGGACCCGGCCCTCGACGCGGACCGCCGGGTCGCTCGCGGTCTCCACGTTCGACAACGCCGTCGCGAGCGGCATCAGACCGCGCTCGACGAGCGTGCCGAGGAGCAGGGGAGTGGCCGAGGCGGCGTCCCGGACGGCGCGTTCGACGAGGGCATGGCGGACGCACCAGCCCCACTCCCCGCGGGCTGCAGCAAGCTGTCGCACCATCAGGAGGTCTGCCAAATAGGCGACTTGGTCCGCCTTTGTCGCATACCATGCGTTGGTGCCGTCCGATCGACGCAGCGCGAGCAGCCATTGAGCAGTCTCGGACATCTCCAGCTCGACGAGGTGGGTCGGCAGGGCGCGCACGTCGTAGTCGGTGAGTCGGAACAGGGGGTCACCGGCTGTCGCGGAGCCGGCCCCCGGAAGGCGGGGCAGCATCATGGGGGTACCGACCTTCGGTAGCTTCGGCGAGAGCGTGGACAGTGCGGTGCGCACCGAGTTCTTCTCATGGTTCCATCTCGAGGAGGTGGACAGGCAGGTTCGTGCCGATGATTCCGGCATCGTCCGGTTCCGACCGGGAAACCCTGAATTCCGGCCACAGGTTTTGTGCGAGATGGACTGCGGGACGGGCGGTGCGCTGACGCGCGTCACGGTGGCGATCTCGAGCACGTTCATCGACGATCCGCGTACGTGGGCGTTCGCGCGGGACCTGGCCAACAGCTTCCTGACGGACGGACTGGTGTTCCAATCGGATGTCGACACAGTCGCCGACGTGCTGCGCGATCTCAAGCACCGCCCGCACAGCGGTGTGCAGAGGGTTCCCGTGAAAGGGGTCTCCGAGGACGCCTTGTTCGACTCCCTGACCGACGCCATGAGCCGCGGTGAGACCCCCGTCGCTTTCATGGGTTCGCCCGCCGAGCAGCCGCCGGAACTCCCCAGCGTGGTCTCCCGGGGGTTCGCCGTCTACAGCGGGGACCGGCCCTCGTTCCGCCGCGATCTGACGCTCACGCGGTTCACCATGGAGAACGTCACGGTCGACGGCGGGCGGGTGCTCCGTATGTCGCTCGAACGCCGTACACGCTGACCGGCATGTCAAGCCCGCAGGGGTCTCGTAGGCACCCGTTCGGGCGCCGTCCGGCGGAGTTCTCCGGGCCAGGGGGGAAGTCGTTCGGACGTGATGAGTGCGGGAATCAGGACGGAGCGCGCACTGATCGACGGTCTGGCCCGCGGGCGGGCCCTGGTCTTCGGCAACAGCGGGGGCGCGATCATCGGGCCCTCACTGGCCGCACTGCACCCGGAAGCGGTCGCCGGGCTGATCGCCCATGAACCGCCCGCCGTCAACGTCCTGCCGGCGGGAGACCGGCGCGCGGCTTCTTCCCCGAGCTGGCCGGGCTGTACGCGCGAGGCGGCGGCCCCGCGGCGGAACGCCGGTTCACCGAGACGACGCGCGGCGAGGGGACGTACCGCTGGCCCGACGACCTCCGCAAGCGGTTCCTGGGCAACCAGGACCACCTCTTCGGCACCGAGTGGGAGGGCTTTCGCGGACTTCCGGCCCGACGAGGCCGCGCTGCGGTCGGCCCCGCTCCCGGTCGTTCTCGCGGTCGGTGCCGAGGACCGCGGCACCCACTACGCCGGCCCCTTGGTCGAGATCGCCCGCCGGACTGGCGCGCCGTGGGCGGAGTTCCCCGGCATCCACATGGAGTTTTTGCGCGCCCCGGCACACTTCGCGGCGGCCCTGCGGGTCCTGGCGACCCGGATGGCATGTCACGAGGGCCGGGTGCCGGAGCTGTGGGAAGGCTCCGCGCAGGATCTGGAGCAGGACCCCTGACGCAAGACCTCTGCAGCAGGACCGCTGACCAAGCAGTGTGGCCGCCATGCCGGAGCTCGCCGGAATTCACCGTCACCGATCTGGCCCGGCCCGCGACTGGTACGGGCGCGTCCTCGGCTTCGCGGGCGCCCACGAGTTCCCGGACGCGGACCGCGTCTGCGGGGTGTGGTGGGTGAGGTGCCCGGGCTCGGGGACAGCAGGGTCGCCTTCCGCGTGCACCGGCGGGCGGCGGACGGCTGCCAGGCTTCGACCCGGTCGGCTTCGCGGCCCGGGCCGCCCACCTCGATGCACTCGGCGTACCGCACTCGCCTGTCATCGAGGCCACCATCGGCCGGCTGCTGGCCTTTCACGACCCCGATGGCATCGAACTGCACCTGTACAGCTGGGCGGAACACGGCGTGGACCACTCGGACCGGGCGGAGTACGGACGCCCGGTCACCTGACCGGCGGCCCTACGCCAGCTGCCGCCGCACCAGCTCGTGCAGCCGGCCGCCCGTGTCCGCGAGGAGATGGGCGGGCGGGCCCTGCTGGGCGACCTTGCCGTTCTCCATGACGATGACCCGGTCGGCGTCCAGGACCGTCGACAGACGGTGCGCGATGACGATGCGCGTGGCGTTGAGCTTGCGGGTGGACTCGATGACCGTGCGCTGCGTCTCGTTGTCGAGGGCGCTGGTCGCCTCGTCGAAGAAGAGGATGCGCGGGCGGCGGATGAGGGCCTGGGCGATCATCAGGCGCTGGCGCTGCCCGCCGGAGATCGCGCCGTTGCCGCCGACGATGGTGTGCAGCCCCATCGGCATCCGCTTGATGTCCTCCGCGAGCCCCGCCATCTCCGCGGCTGCCAGGGCCTCCTCCGGCGTGTACGGCTCGGTGCCGCAGATGACGTCGAGGAGGGAACCGGTGAACGGCTGGGCGTGCTGGAGCACCACACCGCACTGCCGGCGCACGGCCGACTGGTCGAGGGCGGCCAGGTCCTGGCCGTCGTACAGCACGCTGCCCAAGACCGGCTTGTCGAAGCCGATGAGCAGCCTGAGCAGCGTCGACTTGCCGCAGCCGCTGGGGCCGACGACCGCGACGAACTCGCCCGGCCGCACCTCGAACGACACGTCGTCCAGGACGAGGGGACCGTCGTCGGAGTAGCGGAACGACAGACGGCGGGCCTCGATCGCGCCGGACAACGGGCCGGGCCGGGTGCTGGCCGTGCGCACCTCGGGCGTGGCGTCGAGGACCGGCCTGATCTCCTCGAACAGCGGCAGCGCGGCCACGGCCGAGACGAAGGCGCCGGTCAGCTGGGTGACCGAGGTGAGCAGCATCGTCACCGACGTGTTGAAGGTGAGGAAGTCGGCGGCCGACATGGCACCGCGCGCCGGACCCGCGAGCAGCATGAACATCAGCAGGGAGCACAGCGGCAGGTAGATCGTGCCCAGCACCGTGTTGAGGTTCTTGATCCGGCCGAGGCGCTGCTGGAGCTCACGGCTGTGGGCGAACTCCGACGCCCAGGCCGCGTAGGCGTAGTTCTCGGCGGCGGCCACCCTCAGCTTGGGCAGGCCGCGCAGGGTCTGGAACGCCTGGTTGTTCAGCTTGTTGGTGAGCACGACGAGGCGCCGCTGCCAGCGGACCTGCCACAGACCCAGCCCGAGGAACACGCCCGCGATCACGACCAGCATGCCCATCGCCGCCATCGCCATCGGAACGCTGTACCAGAGCAGGAGGCCGAGGTTCATGGCGCCGACGGTGACAGACTGGGCGACGGAGGGCCCGATGCCCGCGAGCAGCCTGCGGATCGCGCTGATGCCCATCGCCGCGCTGGCCAGTTCACCGGTGGAGCGCTCGGTGAAGAACTTCGTCGGCAGACGCAACAGCCTGTCCCACACGGCCGGTTGGAGCGTCGCCTCGATACGGCCCTCCAGACGCAGGATGGTGAGGTTCTGCAGCAGCATGAACGCGGCCGCGACCAGGCTGCTGACCATCACGGCCAGACAGACCTGCACGATCAGCCCCTGCTGGGCCTTCGGCACGTACTCGCCGAGCACCTTGCCGGTCGCGATCGGCACCAGCGCCCCGATCGCCACGGTAACCAGCCCGCTGGCGATCAGGTTGGTCAGGTCGCCGCGCGTTCCCCGCATGCTGAACCGCAGCAGCCGCAGCGGGCTGAGCCGCCGCTCGGGCAGCGGACGGTAGAACATCACCGCGCGCGGCTCGAACTCCTCCGCGTTGGCCTTCTCGACCGGCGTCTCCCGCCCGGTCGCCGGATGGACGGCGACGTAACCGCCGCGCCGCCACAGCAGGGCGACCGGCGCCCCGGACAGGGCCCGGTGCCCCACCAGTGGTCCGACGTTCTCCCGCCACCAGCGGCCGTCGAGGCGCACCGCCCGGGCGCGGACGCGCGAGGCGAGGGCGATCCGCTCGACCGGGTCGAGGCGTTCGCTGTCGGCGCCGCTCTGCGCGGGCTCGGCGAGCGTGATCCCCGCCGCGCGGGCCACCAGCTTGCACGCGGCGTACGTGGCGTCCGCGTCCGCGGCCGTCGTGCGCTGCGCCGACCGCTTGCCGATGGCCGCGATCAGGGTCCGGTCTGCCTGCGCGCGGACCGCCTCGCCCGCCTTGATGCCGGCGGCCGTGCGGGTCTCGTGGGTGCGTTCCAGCTGCTCGATCCAGCGGTCCAGCGTGGTCAGCAGACGGTACTGCTGGTCGACCATGGTCTGCCAGACCGCCGGGTCCATCAGCAGGTCGGCGGCCGCCTCCGCGCCGTAGAGCGAGCCGTACTGCACGCTGCCGGGCGGCACCTGCATCCAGAACACGTCGTCGTCGGTGACCTCCGCGGCCCGCTCGGTGGCCATCGGCGCCTGGAAGAGGACGGACAGGCTGCGGCCGACGCCCAGGGCGAGGGCGTACTCCAGCGGGCTCGTCGTCGGCGGGACGTACTGGGGGTTGCCGTACTCGTCGTACGACCAGGTCTGGGTGTCCGCGGGCTGGTACAGCTCGCGCAGGCCGATGCGGTGCACCACGCAGTCCCTGAGCGGGCGCGCCACGAGGGTGTGCTCGGGGCCGGCGACCGGGCCGAGCAGCAGTGAGCCCGCCTCCAGACGGCCGAGGTGATGCCAGTGGCCCTGCTGCTCGGCGTCCACCGCGAACAGGTCCATGGCGCCGGACGCGACCAGCCACAGCACCTGCGGGCCTTCGAGGTCGAGGCGGTTGAAGCCCGTGCAGTCCACACGGGCGCCCAGGGAGCCGAGGGCGCCCAGGACGAGGTCGCCATCCTGATGGGTCGTCATCTCACCGCTCCCTGACCAGCGCCGCGTACGCGCCGCCGCGCGCCACCAGCTCCTCGTGCCGCCCGCGCTCCACGATCGTGCCGTGCTCGAGGACGACGATCTCGTCGCTGTCACGCACCGTGCTGAGCCGGTGGGCGATCACCACACAGGCGCAGCCGCGCCGGCGCAGGTTGTCCATGACCACCTGCTCGGTCTCGGCGTCCAGCGCGCTGGTCACCTCGTCCAGGACGAGGATGCTGGGCCTGCGCACCAACGCCCGGGCGATTTCCAGGCGTTGGCGCTGACCGCCGGAGAAGTTGCGGCCGTCCTGCTCGACCCGGCTGCGGATGCCGCCGGGCCTGCGCATCACCACGTCGTACAGCGCCGCGTCCCGCAGCGCGTCCACCACGGCGTCGTCCGGGAGGGAGGGGTCCCACAGCGCCACGTTGTCGCGGACCGTGCCCTCGAAGAGGAAGACGTCCTGGTCGACGAAGGAGACGGAGGCCGCGAGGGCTCCGCGCGGGATGTCGTCCAGGCGCTGTCCGTCGATGCGGATCACGCCCTCCCAGGGCGTGTACAGGCCCGAGATCAGCCGGGAGACCGTGGACTTGCCGCTGCCCGAGCCGCCGACCAGCGCGACCTGCTGACCGGGGCCGACCGTCAGGTCGAAGCCGCTGAGCAGCGGCTTGTCGAGCGGGCTGTAGCCGAACTCGATGTTCTCCAGCTCCACATGGCCGTGCAGCCGGCGCGTGGAGTCGGCGCCGCCGGAGCGGGCGTAGAGCGGGTCCGCCTGGAAGTTCTCCACGTCCTTCAGCCGGGCCACGTCGGCCGCGAAGTCCTGGATGCGCCCCGCGACGCCGTTCAGCCGGGTCAGGGGAGCGGTGAAACGGGTGACCAGCGCCTGGAAGGCGACCAGCAGGCCCACCGAGATATGGCCCTCGATCGCCCGCATCCCGCCGATCCACAGGATCAGCGCGCTGTTCAGCGCCGCGAGTGTCGGCGCGACCACGCCCAGCCACGCGCTCGGCACCCCGAGCCGTTGCTGCTCCTCCAGGGTGGTGGCGTGCTGCCCCGCCCACTTGCGGAAGTAGCCGTCCTCACCGCCGGTCGCCTTCATCGTCTCGATCAACTGAAGCCCGGTGTACGCCGTGTTGGTGAGCCGGGCGCTGTCGGCGCGCAGCTTCGCCGTGCGGGTGGCGCGCAGCCGGATGACGACCCGCATGGCGACGATGTTGAGCAGTGCCACACCGATACCGACGTACGTCAGCTGCGGGTCGTAGGTGTAGAGGAGCACCGCGTAGAGCACGACGACCACCGCGTCCACGCCCGCCGCGGCGAGGTCGCGGGCCAGGGTCTCGGCGACGGCGTCGTTCGACTGGAGGCGCTGCACCAGGTCGGCCGGGCTGCGCTGGGCGAAGAAGGTGACCGGCAGCCGCAGCAGATGCCGTAGGAAGCGGGCGCTGGAGAGGGTGGAGGAGATGATCCGGCCGTGGTGCAGGTTGGCCTGCTGCACCCAGGTCAGCACGAGCGTGAGCAGCACGCACGCCCCCATGGACGTGAACAGCACGCCCAGCAGGGAGGTCTGACCTCCGATCAGGAACATGTCGATATAGGTACGGCTCAGCGCGGGCACGGCCGCGCCGACCAGAACCAGCAGCAGGCTCGCGAGGACGGCGGCCGGCATGGTGCCCGCGGTGCCGCGCAGCCGGGCCGGCATGGCGCCCAGCACACCCGGCCGGCGCCCGCCCTTGGTGAAGCCGTCGCCCGGCTCGAGGACCAGCACGACACCGGTGAAGCTGCCGTCGAAGTCCTCCATGGGCACAAAACGGCGGCCCTTGCCGGGGTCGTTGATGTACACCCCGCGGCGGCCGAAGCGGCGCCCCATGCCGTCGTAGACGACGTAATGGTTGAACTCCCAGAAGAGGATCGCCGGCGCCTTCACCTCGGCGAGGGCGGCCAGGTCCATCTGCATGCCCTTGGCCGTCAGGCCGTAACTGCGGGCCGCCTTCAGCAGGTTGCTGGCGCGCGAGCCGTCCCGGGAGACACCGCAGGCGATGCGCAGCTCCTCCAGCGGGATGTGCCGGCCGTAGTGGCCGAGCACCATCGCGAGGGAGGCGGCGCCGCACTCCACGGCCTCCATCTGCAGGACGGTGGGGGTGCGGACGGTCTTGCCACGGCTCTTGGGAACCGTGCGCTTGGGCGGGGCGGCGCGGCGCCTGCTCCGGGATTCCTGGGCGGTCGTCACGGAAGCAGCCAATCGACGGGACGCTCGTCGGCCAGCCGGATCGAACCCGTGGCCATGGTCATGGAGACGAGGGTGTACGGGGGGCCGCCGGAGGACGACCACTTGTAACCGCTCTTCGTCGACGACGACGTGTCGAGGCGCACCAGGACGGCCACCGGCCTGCCCTTCTTGGTGAACTGCTCGCCCAGCTGGCTGTCGCCGAGGAACGCGGAGATCTGCTGCGCCGACTGGGCGGCGCGGTCCACCGACTTCACATGGCCGCGCAGTACGCCGTACTGCTGGGTCGGCACCGTCTGGACCGACAGGTCCACGGCGGCGTCGTCCGGGATGGAGGAGGCGTTCTCGGCGGAGACGTACACCGTCGCGTAGAGCGGATCGTCGGCGTGCGCCACCTTCTCCACGGCGGCGACGTTCGCGCCGGTCTGGATGATCTGGCCGATCGTGGCGGCCAGCGCGGTGATCCGTCCGGCGGCGACCGTGCGCACCACGGTGTCGCCCTCGCTCGTACGGACCTTCAGGACGGGGGCGTTCGCCGGCAGCCGCTGGCCCTCCTTGGCGAGGATCGCCGTGACCTGGCCGGCGGCGGGGCTCTGCAGGATGTAGCTGCCCTCCCCGTGGGTGAGGACGGCGGGTGCGCTCACGGTGGAGGCGACCGAGCCGGTCACCGCCCACACGGACGCGGCGGCGATGGCGACCAGCGTCACCGACAGCACCAGCCAGCCCTGCGGGCGGGCGAAGCGCACCGGGAGGTCGAGTTCCTCCGGTGACTGGAGCTTGGCGAGGGCCTGTTGGCGGAACTGCACGGGACTTTCCCTCACCTGCGACGAGAGACACGCACCGCGTGTCGGCTACTTCGAGGAGACACGCACGCGTGTCGGCTGCGCGAGGACGACCGAGAGTCCCGGAGCCGGGAAACGGCTCCGGGACTCAGCAGTACAAAGAGGCGCGATCAGAGACCGGCGACCAGGTTCGTGACCGGGGCGGTGTTCAGGCCGGTGACACCCTCGACGGTGCCGATGGCCGTGTCGGCCAGGCCGGAAACCGGGGCGACGCCGTCCACCAGGCCGGTGACGGTGCCGAGGGCGTTCACGTTCAGACCGCCGGAGACGTTGTCGAGCTCGGCGTCGGAGATCTCGACGGTCTCAACCTGGGGGGTGGAGTTCATGGTGGAACTTCCCTTCATATGGATATCTCACAAGGGGGGAGCGGCCCCCTCTGGGGACAGATGACGGCCGCGACCGCAGGTGCCAGGCCCCGTTTCCGGATGCCGTCGCGGCGTCCCTGCGATGCGATGGATCAAAGCAGGTTTACGGCCGACGCATCCAATCAACCACCCGTCTCACCTGCGGACTTGCGCCGCAGCGGTGCCGATCCGTGCAGAGATGCGCACCGACTGGTAGCGACTTCTTCACAGGCGGCGCGGTGGCGGTGTGCGGGAGCGCACAGGGCAGTGACGGCGAATCAGACACTCCCGCCCCAAAGGCGTGTCCGGCGCCGCGGAGTTGTGCAGATCCGTCGGCGCCGGTGACCTGGTTGAGCATTCGATGTGCAGATTCCCTGAAGCAGGGATTCCGCTCCGAGTTCTGAACCGATCGTTACTGACTGGTAGCAGACCGTGTCATTCCGGCCGTTCCGCGTAGGCGTCAGCCCAGTAGCGCGTAGACCGTGCTCGCGCGGGCGGCCAGTTCGCCCGACCTCTCGTCGGTCATCGTGATGTCGGCGAACGCCATCCGGCGGCCCAGCTTGGTCAGCACCGATTCGATCAAGACATCCGCACCGGTCACCGCCCGCTGGAAGGACGTGGACTGCTGAACCGTCGTCATCGGTCCGTAGGCACCCCGGGCCGCCGAGACGGCGATCACGGTCGCGGTGTCCGCGGCGGCCATCAGCGCCTGTCCCGAGAGTGCGCCGCCTTCCCGGGCCAACCCCTGTGACCAGGGAAGACGCAGGAGCGCGCGGTTCTCTCCGAGCGCCTCGACCGACAGGCCGAGGGCGAGGACCCAAGGGGCGAAGTTGTCGGTGAGGATCTTGTCGGCTTCGGCGGTGGTCATCGTCATATGGGGGATTGTTCCCGCCGCCGGTCCGTCATGCCCGTGCCATGGCCGATTCCGTGTTTCGCAAAAGCAGTTGGCAAACAGCTTTGAACGCACCACGCACCCCCTGCGTACCTACAGCCATCCAGGCGCCGCTGTACGAGAGCTGCCGACCCGGCAGCACTGACCCCGTCCCCCCAGGAGGTCGAGAAGTTTGAGTCACAAGCGAATTCCGAAGCGCAAGGCCGCGATTGCGGTGGGCAGCGTGGCCGCGCTCGGAGCGGCGGCACTCCTGCTGCCGAACGCCAACGCGTCCCAGGACGGCGCCACGGACGCCGCAGCGCCGAAGACCCTGAAGTCCGCGGACGCCTCGGACCTCGCCTCGCAGCTTGCGAACCTGCTGGGTGACGCGTTCGCCGGGTCGTACTACGACAGCGACAAGCAGCAGCTCGTCGTCAACGTCGTGAACGGCGACAACAACGTGATCGTCCAGGCGAAGAAGGCGGGCGCGGCCGTCCGTCAGGTCGACAACAGCATGGCCGAGCTCGAGGCCGGTGCGCAGACGCTGAAGACGAAGGCGACCATCCCGGGCACCTCGTGGGCCGTCGACCCCCGAACGAACAAGATCCTCGTCACCGCCGACACCACGGTCACCGGCAACAAGTGGGACCAGCTGGAGTCCACGGTGCAGGGCCTCGGCTCGAACATGGCGACCATCAAGAAGTCGGCCGGCACGTTCAAGACCTTCGCGTCGGGCGGTGACGCCATCTTCGCCGGTGGCGCTCGCTGCTCGCTCGGCTTCAACGTCACCGCGGGCGACGGCTCCCCGGCCTTCCTGACGGCGGGTCACTGCGGGGTCGCGGCGGAGCAGTGGTCGGACTCGGAGGGCGGTCAGCCGATCGCCACGGTCGACCAGGCCACCTTCCCGGGTGACGGCGACTTCGCGCTCGTGAAGTACGACGACCCGAACACGCAGGCGCCGAGCGAGGTCAATCTCGGCGACCAGACCGTCCAGATCACCCAGGCCGCGGACGCGACGGTCGGTTCGCAGGTCTTCCGGATGGGCAGCACGACGGGTCTGGCCGACGGCCAGGTCCTCGGGCTCGACGCCACGGTGAACTACCCCGAGGGCACGGTCACCGGCCTCATCCAGACCAACGTCTGTGCCGAACCCGGCGACAGCGGCGGCTCGCTGTTCACCCAGGACGGCAGCGCGATAGGCCTCACCTCGGGCGGCAGCGGTGACTGCACGGCCGGCGGCGAGACGTTCTTCCAGCCGGTCACCACCGCCCTGGAGGCGGTCGGTGCGACCCTCGGCGACGGCGGCGCGGGTGCCGGCGGTGCCGGCGACCAGGCCGGCGGCGAGGAGGCCGGCGCGGGCGACCAGGCCGGCGGTGAGGAAGCCGGTGGCGGCCAGGACGCGGGTGGCCAGGACGCCGGTGGCCAGGAGGTCGGCGGCGAGGGTGCCGGCCAGGAGGTCGGCGGCGAGGGTGCCGGTCAGGAGGTCGGCGGCGAAGAGGCCGGTGGCCAGGAGGTCGGCGGTGAAGGCGCCGGTCAGGAGGTCGGCGGCCAGGAGGTCGGTGGCGAGGACGCCGGTCAGGGCGTCGGCGGTGAGGAAGCCGGTGCGGGCAACGACCAGACCGGCACGGGCCAGGACAACGGCCTGAACGAGAACCACTGATCCGGCCTCACCAGCGGTCCCGGCCGGCAGTGGAACGGTCCGGCCCTCGCCCCAACCGAGGGCCGGACCACCCCCCCCCACCCACCTGCTGGCCCCCGCAACGCCAAACGCCGCCCACACTCCCGGTGGGCGGCGGTTGGCGTTGCGTCCGGCTCCAGTCGCCCGGCTCACCC